>JBGPHY010000005.1:0-37375 GCA_041484625.1 Terriglobia bacterium
AAACTCCGCAACAAACGAACTCACCATCGGGGGGTCCGAACGCGCCATGTCCGCGATCACGAGAATGAGGCTCTTCGGGTCCTTCTCGGCGATCTCGGTCATCTGGTCCGCCCATTGGTCGGCGCAGTTTCGGTCGGTCCTGTCGGCAGCTACCCGGGTTCCAACACGCCGAAGATTTTCAATCAGTGCCAGGCGCAGCATGATCGGGATTGCCCACAATTCTCCTAACTTCAGGGCAGTGACCGTCTGGTAGGCGGCCACGAAACTACTGAGACTTTCCGGATCCACTCGTCCATCGCCGTGTGAGATCGTCTCCAGCGCGATGTCATAAACGCGCGGAAGTCCAGCCGAAGGACCGTTCTGCAAGCGGGGCAGTTCCCGGCTGTACCCCTTCGGTAGATGCCTTTTCGCCGTGCGAATCTGTTCTTCGATCCGGTAGAAGTTGTCGAGCAGCCACTCCCCGGCCGGCGTAACCCGGCGGTTCGCCTGAACTGCCTCCGTCAGCAGGTTGTGGACCCCAATCAGAACGCCTTCATTGTCAGCCAGCCGCGTCAAAAGCTGATCCGGAGCGCGTCCCAGACTCAACTGGTGCGAGCCTGCCAGGGTCTTGCCATGCTGCTCCATCTGATCGGCGCTGAACAGTTCCGATCGCAACGGCGGCTCGCCACCGGCGTACTCTGGTGCCATACGCCTTCCGGCAAGGCTCGCCTTCAAACGGAGTAGATTCTCGAGAACGGGCTTGCTGCTCACCTTCAAGCGAGAGGCCTCTTTCTTTGAAGGACTGGCGCGAGTTCGTCGAGGCAATGAGGATTGTCGAACAGAGACTGTTCGGCAATCCTGTGGGAATGTGTGGCAGAATGGTTTTGGTTCATGCCCGCACCGATGCCAGCCTTTGCCGCTTCAGAAATTCTGATGTCTGGGGATGATCGTCTCGTCCCCTGGAGAATTCAACACCTTCTCAACCGGGGGACTCCCCCCGAGTCAAGTTCCGCTTTGACCGGTCAGTCCTGTTCGTGCTGATTTTGCGCCCTACATGCCGATATGAACGTTCATCGTGACTGCGCCGCGCGATTCGCCTTGATCGCTTGGTGCCGGGGATCTTGAACGATCATCCGCCGCACCTGATCGCGTAAGTCCTGCCATTCATGCGTGAAATGGTCGGCCTGATCTTGCGCCCTCACTTCGGCCCACTTCTCTTCGAGCATTGCGATCACGGACAGAGTCTCTCTTCCTCTAAGCACCGCTTCTTCACATAAATAAGGGATCCGCCAAACGATCTGTCTCCAAGCACCGGAGTCGGAAAGCCCCGGCTGGAGTGCTCGCCAAACTCACTCATTTCAAGCGTCATTCTCTCTCTACGGTTGCGCTTTATGGTGCTGCAACAGCAAGACCATACTGGCGCAGCCATTTGTTTCCAGATGAGTACTTATCCGCCCCTCAGATCCTGACTTGCAGGTAGATCTAAAGCCTTGAATAATACCCGCGGGTTATTCCCGTGTCAGGTCACTACTGCTCATGCGATAGGTCAAAATTGCTCACCCAGTTAATAAGGGGAGACTACATATCTCCCTAATCGCTGCCATTGCCAATAAATCCATTCAAGCAAGTCAAGACTTCCAACAGGAGACCAGGACACTTATCGGGCTTCCAAAGATCGACTGAAACCTGGGCGAAAGTGTAAACCTGGGAAGCAGTGATTAAGACGTGTAGGGGTACCTCGGCGTATCATTCCTCAGTGTGAAACCGTTTGACAGGGAACAGCAAGAAGCGATCAGGCCGCGCGTCGCTCGTAACGGTGATGAAGCCCGCCCACTTTGGGAATCTCAACAACCACCCCCTCTTCCGGCGGCTGCACTCCTCTGGTCTCTGGTGATGAATCCTTATTCAATCCCAGGTGGGATTAGATGCGCACATTTTGCGGATGAGTTCTATGACTTCACGCTCAGTATCGGGTTGTCCTGGCCGACGGCTCTTCAACCGCCAGTAAAGACGAAAGCCCTGACGATGCCAACGAATGACTGTTTCTGGCCTGACGACCAACAGGGCTGAGCGCCAATTAGACCACAGCTGCGATAACCATACCCAAAGGATGCGATCCGATGCGCGCAGACATATCCGCTTTTTGGAAGACCTTTGGAGTAGGTTAATTTGGTGCCGCAGAGCCAGGATCTCAGCCTGGAGAGCGCTGCGCGATCGCAAGCTGACGAGGAGAGTTGAAATCAACGAAGCCAGCACACTATTCATGGATCGGAAGGCTAACAACTGAATCCCGTAAGTGCAACAATTTCAATACTGACCGAATTTCCGGCAACGACAAGTGATGTGTCACTCAAATGTGTCACTCACGGGTTTTCGGACACGGATGAAGATTGTAACTTATTGAAAGCGAAAGGGAATATCTGAGGAAACAAAGAACTGGCGGAGAGGGAGGGATTCGAACCCTCGGTACAGGTTTAGGCCCGTACAACTGCTTAGCAGGCAGCCCCGTTCGGCCACTCCGGCACCTCTCCGGGATGGGAAACCTTCAGACGAGCCGAGTCCAGCATTCAGGCCAACCGCCGTAGCTCAGCCTACCTATTGCGCAAGCACCGCCCTGCAGTGGCTACAGAAAACCGGACGGACGAGCAGGCCTTTATACCATGATCTTTCGGGGAAAAGCCACGAAAAAGGCACACCGCTGGTACTGGGTGAGTTTTGCCGGGTTTCGCTGTAGGACGGTTGTGTCAACAGCCAAGGGCGGGGTGAATCAAGCTGATCCACTGCGGGATTCCTGGATCTGCCCCTGGAAGGACTGGCGGATCTTGCGGGTGATATCTTCGAAGGACTTGGCCTCCCTGAATGTGAGTGGCGCGCTCAGGAAGCCATCGATCAGAGCACGAAGTAGCATGGAACGTTTGAATTTCATTCCGGTCGACTGCCGGATCTCCAGGCAGACCCTGTCCAGTTCGTGCACCTGCCGGGGATTCAGCATCACCATCACCTTCTCTACATCCTGGGGAGATGGAAGAGATTCCGGCCGCTCCGCAACCAACAGCGGCTTGATCTCCACCGTCGGCGAAAATAGGTCCTTCTTGCCTAGCTTTGACACCGCGACAGGAATTCCTTTCCAAAGTAGATGTAACAGAGGGCGCCGACACTGCCACTGTCATATTCGAAGATGGTCTTACCGTGCGCCGGGGCCTCCAGCAGTTTGACGTTCTGCCGAATGACACTCTTGAACACTTTTTCCTTGAAGTTCTCGCGCAACAGATTGAGGATTTCTGAGGTGACTTTCAGACGCATGTCCACCATGGTCGGCAGGATTCCCAGCAACTCCACCTTTGCCTGCATATTCTTCTGAATCACCTCCACCGTCTCGAGCAGGGACCGCATCCCCATTAAAGAGAGAAACGAGGGGGTCACAGTAATGATGTAATTATCCGAAGCCATCAGGGAGTTGATGGAAGCCAGGCTGAGGGAGGGCGGATTGTCGATCAGAATATGATCGTAATGAGCCCGCAGCCGGCTCAACCGGTCCTTCAGAATCCGCTCCCGACCGGGTGTGTCTGCCAGCAGCACATCGGCGCTGGCCAACCGCCGGTCAGAAGGTACCAGAGCCAGGTTCGGGACATTGCTGGCGTAAATGGCTTCCGGGAACTGCCGGCCTTCCAGGAGGACATCCGCCACGGAGGTCTTGACCCGGCCGTTACCCAGCCCTAGCGAGACACTGGCGAAGCTCTGCGGGTCGAGGTCGATCAAGAGGGTCTTTTTTCCGCTGAGCGCCAGGTAGGCTGCCAGGTTCACTGCCGTGGTGGTCTTGGCCGTTCCCCCTTTCATTGAAATCAGTGAAGTAATCATCAATCCTTCGTCCTTATGAATCCGAGAACCGGCCTCCTGGCCTCTACGTCGACCAGACGACTTTCTTGCAATTCTATAATTCTATGTTTCTATAACAGAAGCGTATGATCCTGAAGATTGGATGGAATGTCAAGCGATACTAAGGGACTAAATCCTCCGCCTCAAGCGGCGGATTTAGGGTTAGTGGATAGTCTTAACCTTCTTCTCCATGTAATCCATCAAGAGGTATTGTCCCAGAGTATGGGGAGTGGTGAAATAGGCCTTACCGCGGCACATCTCGGTGACTTTGCGGACAAATTGCACCAGGTCGTAATCCCGGGCCAGCATGAAGGTGTTGATGAGAATCCCGGCCCGTCGGCAACTGGCTACTTCCTTGAGGGTTTCGGCCACGACATGGGGATCCAGCCCGAAGGCGTTCTTGTAGATGTGGCCGTCTTCGCGAGTCAGAGCAGAAGGTTTGCCGTCGGTGATCATGACGATTTGCTTCATATCCTTACGCTGGCGAGCCAGGATACGCTGGGCCAGGCGCAGACCTTCCCGTGTGTTGGTGTAATAAGGGCCAACTTGGACTCTGGCGAGTTGCCGCAAGGGGAGTTCTTCTGCGGAATCATGGAAAAGCACCACGTTGAGTGAATCGCCGGGGTAGTGGGTGCGAATCAGGTGGGCCAGGGCTAACGCCACTCTCTTGGCCGGGGTGAAGCGGTCTTCCCCATACAGGATCATGCTGTGACTGCAGTCCAACATTAGTACTGTGGCACACGAACTCTGGTACTCGGACTGGTGGACCCTCAGGTCCCTGTACTCCACCTGGAGCGGCATTTGCAGGCCTTCCCGCTGGATGGCCTCGAGGAGAGTGCCGCTGACGTCCAGGTTCAAAGTGTCCCCAAACTCGTAGGACTTGGTTGACCCGGAGGATTCGATCCCCGTGGAGAGATCCCGCGTATCGTGGCGTCCGAAACTGCTCTTTCCGAGGGACCCCAGGAGATCCTTGAGCGTGTTGTAACCCAGGAAATCCAGGCCTTTTTCGGTCAGCTCGAAGCGGACCTGTCCGACATCCAGATCCTCGTGTCCATGCCCCGGGGCGTTCATCCCATTCTGAGGGGGAGCCGGCAGATCTTCGAAGGAGATATAGCCTTCCTTTTGCAGGCGTTCAACCAGCTTCTGCACCAACTGAGAAAGTCGGGAATTATGTTCTTCGGCGGATCCCTCCAGCAGTTTTTCCAGCACCTCATCAGGCAGAAGCTGATGATTGAAGATGGCCTCCAGGATGGCTTCGTGCAGGTCCTGGAGGTTGTGGTCCCTGCCGGTCTCCCAGGAGCCAGAGTAATCGTTGTAGAACCCGCTCTGCAGTAAATAGTCAGAGATCTTGTTGAGGAGCTCCTCCAGGCTCAGGGATTCCCAATCCAGACCGGTGTATTTCGAGTACTTGATAGTTTTCATGTTCAATTGTAGGTTCGCTTGGCCCGGCCCGGGGGCTCATTAAAGAGGGGCTCGCTCCGTTTCTTCTCGGTTGCGACGTAACCTTTTTCTTCATCGCGGTTGATCTTGCGTAAGGCGTAGAGGCCATCCAGGATAAATTCGCAAGCCGACACCAGCAACGGGAGATCGTCTCTCTTCCTCACGCCCAAGGCTGCGGCTTTCTCAAACAGCCCTTGGATGGACCGCAATTGCTGGTGGCTTTGTTCGGCGGAAGCCGTGTCAGCGAGACGTAGCGTCCCTCCCAGGTCAAACCAATCGATGATCTGCTGAAAGTCGTCGGGATCGAAGTGCCGGGAAAAAGCGGCGCCCACCGCACTGCGGATCAGGTCCAGCGACACCTTGTCAGCACCTTTCAACTCGCCTTCGTATTCCAATTCGATTTTACCCGTCATAGAGGGCAGGGCCGAGTAAACGTCGCTGATGCGGGGGACGAGACGGCGCTCCTTGTTCAGGATGGCACGGCGTTCGGCGTTGGAAACCACGTTTTCCAGCACGGTGATGGGCAGCCTTTGGCTAACCCCCGATCGCTTATCCACCTTCTTGTCTTCCCGGGCCTGGAAGGCGATCAGCTCCACGACTTCATGGATAAACGCCGGCACCAGTAACCGGTCATCGGGATAACGTCTCAGCCAGGCCTGCTGTTGGCTGATGGCGATCCCGTGCTCCAGAGTGGCCGGATAATGAGTCCGAATCTCAGATCCGATCCGGTCTTTCAGCGGAGTGATGATCTTGCCGCGAGCCGTGTAGTCTTCGGGGTTGGCCGTAAACGCCATGACCACGTCCAGCAGGAGACGAATGGGGTAGCCCCTAATCTGCACGTCCCCTTCCTGAAGAATGTTGAACAGCCCCACCTGGATCTTGCCGGCCAGGTCAGGCAGTTCGTTTATCGCGAAGATTCCCCGGTTGGAGCGGGGAAGCAGTCCGTAGTGGATGGTGAGCTCGTCGGAAAGGTGCAGCCCGCCTCGGGCAGCACGAATCGGATCGACATCGCCAATCATGTCGGCAATGGTCACATCCGGGGTGGCCAGCTTCTCGACGTAGCGGTCAGCCTTGGGAAGGAATTCAATGGGGGTCAACTCGCCTTGCTCCTGCAAGGCGGAGCGACAGGCTCGGCACAATGGAACAAAAGGATTGTCACTGATCTCGCAGCCGGTCATCACGGGGATCTCGTCATCCAGAAACTCCGTCAGGCTGCGAAGGATCCTGGATTTCGCCTGGCCCCGCAGCCCCAGCAGGATCATGTTGTGGCGGGAGAGAATGGCGTTCACAATCTGCGGGATCACCGAGTCCTCATAGCCGACGATCCCGGGAAAGAGCGGCGCGCCGCTCTCCAGTTTCCGAATCAGATTCGCCCGCATTTCGTCCTTGACGCTGCGGGCCTGCATTGCCGGAACCCCCCACGGACTGCTGCGGAGTTCTCCTAACGTCCTTGGTTTATGCATTTGGTTCATCCTAAGTAGTCCTGCTCTCCAGGTGCAAAACGGAATAACTCCCTGCCGGCTAAAACTGCCTCCCCCCATTTGCCGATGCGGATTTTCGGTCGGGAAGCGTCTGGTCTTTCTAACGACAGGGTGATCGGCCCTTTCAATTCATTCTAACGTCCGGTGAGGGGGTATCCAAATTATAGGCACGATTCCGGGAAAGCGACAACTACCAACATGGTCCCGGGTCATTTCGTCTTTAACATTGTCCGGCCTTGTAATATAGTGGGCACGGAAAACCATGAGCGGCCCGCAGTTCTCCATCGTCATACCGGCCTATAACGAAGCCGGCCGGATAGGCAAAACCCTGGAGGCTGTCCGAGACTATCTCCAAGGCACGCACACTTCTGCCGAGGTGGTGGTAGTCGATGATGGATCGGAAGATCCCACTGCCGTTGTGGTGGAAGAACTCGCTCGCCGCTGGTCCCACTTGCGGTTGATCCGGAATCCTTCCAATCTGGGGAAAGGTTTCACCGTGAAGAATGGTGCCCTGCAGGCGCAGGGTGACATTGTCCTGTTTACTGACGCCGACCTTTCTGCCCCAATTTCGGAAATGCCCAAATTGACAGGGCCCATCTGCGCCGGTGAGTGTGACGTGACTTTCGGGTCTCGCGGGATCGACCGGTCGCTGATTGGGGTTCATCAGTCGCCTCTGCGCGAGTACTCTGGGAGGTTTTTCAATCTCTTTGTCCGCTGGATCCTTGGATTGCCTTATAAGGACACGCAGTGCGGGTTCAAAGCCTTCCGACGCCAGGATATTCTTCCCGCGTTCCAGCGACAAAGAATTACCGGTTTTGGATTTGATCCGGAGATTCTCTACATCGCGCGTAAGCGGGGACTACGCCTGCGGGAGGTTCCGGTTCGCTGGAACCATGTGGAAGGGACAAGGGTCCGCTTTCTGACAGATCCCTTCAAAATGTTTCTGGATCTGATCCAAATCCGCTGGAATGACCTGACAGGAAAATATCGTTGAGGTGACGCATGGTGAAGCTGGGAGTCAACATCGACCACATCGCCACGATTCGCGAGGCTCGAAAAACCAATGAGCCGGATCCGGTGGCTGCCGCCGCCATTGCTGAACTGGCAGGGGCCGACGGCATTACCATTCATTTGCGTGCCGACCGCCGCCACATCCAGGATCGTGACGTTGAATTGCTCCGCGAGACCGTGAAAACCCGGCTCAATATGGAGATGGCGTCTATTCCGGAGATGACCAACATTGCCCTGGAAATCAAGCCCGACACCACAACGCTGGTGCCGGAGTCTGCTGGCGAGATCACCACTCAGGGCGGGCTGGATTGCCTTCGTAATTTCGATTCCATCCACTCCACCATCCAGAAACTGACGGCCGGCGGAATCGCCGTCAGCCTTTTCATTGACCCGGAAGTGGCCCAGGTGGAAGCCGCCGCCAAGCTGGGGGCCGGGATCATTGAGATCAACACTGCCAAATACTCCGATGCAACGCTGTACCTGACGCGCAGGACCGAGATTCAAGCCGAGAAGGCACTGGAAGAGGTCCGGGCGGCTGCCATCCTGGCCGAATCCCTGGGGATGAGTGTTCATGCCGGGCACGGAATCACCTACCGTAATGTCAGGGGGGTTTGCAGCGTCTCCCAAATTGAGGAACTCAACATCGGCCATAACATCATCAGCCGCGCCGTGCTGGTGGGCTTAGACCGTGCCGTCCGTGAAATGGTGGAATTGCTGCGGTAGGCAGGCAGGGAACTCATGCACCACCATGGCCAGCTCCTCAGCGCACTCCGGCAATTGCGGCAATTCTCCACGAAGGCCCCGAGCCGTCATTTTGAGAAATCGACCTTGGGTACCTCCCGGGCTGCGCCCTCGGCTTTGAAGTAGGCATCCTCTCTCTGGAAACCCGAGAGGGAGGCGACCAGGCTGTTGGGAAAGAGCTGGATGTAGGTGTTATATTTCTGGACGATTTCGTTGTAGCGGCGCCGTTCCACGGCAATCCGGTTCTCGGTTCCGGACAGCTCATCCTGCAGGCGCAGGAATTGCTGATCGGCCTTCAGATTAGGGTAGTTTTCCACCACAACCAAAAGCCGGCTCAAGGCTCCCTCCAATTGCGAGTTGGCGGCAATCCGATCCGAAGGAGTGCGAGCGCCTGCCAGTTGGGCACGTGCCGCCGCCAGGTCCCCCAATACCTTCTGTTCATGGGCGGCATAGCCCTTGACGGTGTTGACCAGGTTAGGAATCAAGTCGGCGCGGCGCTGGATGACATTGTCCACCTGCGCCCAGGCCCCCTTGATGCTCTCCTTTTGGGTCACCATTTCATTGCGGATCCGGATGAACCCTCCGCCCAGGCTGACGGCGGCAATCAACAGCAGGATCCCGAGAACTGCAAAAATGAGACAGCCTTTCTTCATGGCCTGATCCTCTCCTTAGTTGCTAATCTTTGGGTAATTCATCAACTAGTCTAATGAGTTTCTCGATTTCTTCCAGATAGCGCTGGAATGTGGCCTCCACCTGCGTCGATGGCAACCCGACTCCTTCTTTGCGGAGACGAAGAAGATGAAGGAAGAACTTCTCATCCAGGCCGGACCGAGCACAAATGGCCTGGATGATCTCCTGTTTGTGCAGGGGGATGGGCCCTCCCGTCAGCATCAAGGTATGGCGCATCAGAGTAGTGAAGGTGGACAGCGACCGGAAGATCAAGTCCTGCAACGCCTTGGGCTTTTGATGCACAGTGACGAAGGTTTGGCGCAAACCAATGAACTTGGTGCGCAGTTCATGCTCCAGTTCCAGGCGGTGATTGTCCCGGTCGATCTCCAGTCCGGCCAGCACGTCCCGTCCAAAAAGCAGACGGTGATTCATCTGCATGTCCAGGAACTCAACGGGGAAGACATCATGGGCGGTTTCCACTTCCTCCAAGGTAAGGAACATCGGGGAAGGGTTTCCTTTGCGAATGAACCAGGTTATTGTCTTCTCCGATTCCTTCAATGCCTCTACCGACAGTCGATTCAGAACACAGAGGATGTTCAGGTCCGAAAATTTTTCGTGGAAGTCGCCACTGGCTGCGGAGCCATAAAGGAACAATGCGACGAGGTTCTCTCCGTAGCAGGCACTCAATTCATCCGCCAGGCGTTTCAGAGTGTCTTCCAAATCAGCCTCCATACTCGAAATAAGGGCGGCCTACCAATCGCCGGAGGCTCCGCCGCCTCCGCTCATCCCCCCGCCAAATCCGCCGAAGCCGCCAAATCCGCCTGAACTGCCGCCCCCGAACCCGCCAAACCCTCCGAAGCCACCAGGATAGCCGCCCCGCCGATAGTAACGTCTTCTGCCGGAAAGAGGAAAGCCGCCACCGCCGCCGCCCAGGAAGAACGGCAACACCAGCAGGCCCAGGACAATCAGCATGATATAGAGCCAGTTCCCAGCCCGGGCCATCGGATTCCTGTCCGGTCTGTTTCTGTGCGACATCAATTCGCCGGAAAGTTGAACTCCAGCCTCCCGTGCGATGCGGGCGGCCACTTCAGAGACAGCAGAGAACAGGCCGGCACCGTACTGATTAGACCGAAAATACTGGCGTGTCTCCCGCAGAATATCTCCGGCAGCACCGTCGGTAATTACTCCTTCGAGGCCGTATCCCACCTCGATGCGGGAGCGTCGATCCTGGAGGGCCACCAATAGCAACACGCCGTTCGATTTCTCCTTCTTGCCGATCCCCCATTTCTCATAGAGCTTGACCGCATAGTCCTCAATGGGTTGGCCTCCCAGGGAAAGAATTGTCACTACGGCAATCTGAGCACCGGTCTTGGATTCCAGTTCCCGGCAGAGTTGTTCTATCCTCTCCCTGGAAGCCGTGTCGATCACCTGGCCGAAGTCATTAACGTAGCCCGTCGGTTGAGGCATGGACTGGGCCGAAAGGCGCGCGACCAGGCAAATCCCTAGCATGAGAAGCAGTCCCGCGGAAAGATTGGGCCGCCCCAAGCGCAAGGGTAATTTCTCTCCGGATTGCAGCCTGCAAACTAGCGATTTGGCACTGTCGGTAAAAGGTAGCTTCACGATTGAGTGTTGAAAGGCCTCCCGCCATCCATGCAAAATAGAATATCAGAGTTCTTCTATAGATGGAAAGAGTCGTCCGGCTTAGTACAACCCAAAACTGGGTCGAGAGCTCCAGCAGACTCCCCGCCCCTGCTCCGTGGGGGTAGGCGTCTCTCATTGCCTGGAGACGAAATGCCTTCGCGTCATTGAGTGGCTCTGGCCTGCCTCCTCGTTGCAGAGGTTTGAATCTGAACCTTTGCTGAAGGCCTATCCTGTGCTACACTTTGCCTCAGTAGAATCAAATCATCATCAATCCATAGAGAACTTAGACTTGAGATTCGGCCCCGAGACATCGCCGGCTGGCCGCTCGGATCGGGAAAAGAATTAGGGCACTCTGCGAATCGACCTGTCGAAGCAGTGTTGCCCCGGTCGGATCGCGCGCGGGCCGAGCCTCTCGGCAGTAGCTTGAAGGAGACAGGAAACAGATGCCTACCCTACAGGATGATCGCCAAACCCTCATCCAGCAACTGGAATACCGGCTGGTGCTGGCCAACCGGAAGGCCCGTCGTTACCGGAGGAACAACAGTGTGTTGCTGCTCACTGCGGTGGTTTTTGGTCTTTTGGCGACCTCGCTGGCGGCTGATAGCGCCAGAGGAGGAGATATCGTGGCCAAGCCGGTGGCCGAAGCCACGACCGGCAAGACTCCCAGCGAACTGCCCCGGGGCTGGCGCAATGTCTGTGGCCTGATTGCGGTATTTACCTTTGCGGGGACACTGGCTAACGGAGTCAACACCGCCTTGAGAATCTCAGAGCACCAATCCAAGGCCATGACCTGCGCGGGGTTGATCGATGGATTAAAAACGGAACTAGTAACCGAAGCGGGACTGCGCCGGGAATCGCTGGACAAGGTGAGGATCGACCTGGCGCGCATTGTCAGAGAATACCCGGAATACCTGCGCTGAGACCTCGGGTTATCTCGGGGCTGCCATCCTCTCCCCAGGAGACTGCCGAAATAGGAAGGAATTTTCATTTCCGCCAAAGCCTCGAGACCCGCTCCGAAAAGGATTGTCATCCAAAGGAAACCGTCCAAAAAAATATTGTCAGTCAGGTAGATTCTGGTATCCTTTACGCGTTTGGAGTACTTACTTTATCTCCGCATATAAGGAAGAAAGATGCGGCACCGATCGCTGTTCATGATTTTGTTTGCATTGATCCTGTTTGCCGGGATGAGCATGTCAACTCTCTCTGAGGACAAGGTTGTCAAGGCGGCTGAGAAGGGCCTGGACACTGCGGGTAAGGCCACATCCAAAGCTGCCAAAGGCACTGCCAAAGGGGTAGACAAAGGTGCCAAGGCTGCTGCTGAGGGGACCGAGGATGCCGCCAAGGAAACAGCCAAAGGGGCAGAGAAAGCTGGGAAAGAGGCGAAGAAGGCAGGGAAGTCGGCTGGGAAAGAACCGAAGAAGGTTGAAAAGGTCTTTTAGTCGGAATGGGTTTTAACCCCTGGCGTGTACGAGACGTGAAGACGCCAAATATCAAGGAGGGTGAGTTCTTGTTGAGCCGTCGATTTCTACTTGTAGTGGTGGTTGTATCCCTCGGTCTGGGATTGGTGCCAATGCTCAATGCCCAGGATAAAACGGATGCCCCCACCCTGTTTGCTAAGAACTGCAAAATGTGTCACAAGGCGGACGGCAAAGGCATTCCTGCCATGAAGACTCCCGATTTCACCAACAAGGAGTGGCAGGCCAGCCGATCCGATTCCGACCTGATTCAGTCTGTCAGCAAGGGCAAGGACAAGATGCCGTCCTTTGAGAACAAACTGAAGGCCGAGGAAATCAAGCTGATCATTTCGGACGTGGTCCGCAAGTTTGCGCAGTAATCTATGGTGGGTTGTGCCGCCTCCCCGCCAGCGCCAACTATTTGGCTTCTTCCAGGATCTTCTGGAGTTCCCGGGGGGTGTACTTCCCCGGCAATTCCCTCCGGGAGCTCATATCCGCAACAATCTTCAGCAGGGTGGAGTTTGACGGTGTTGGAATGTCGAGGTTCCTTCCCAGACGCTCGATCTCGCCGTTGAGATAGTTCACCTCGGTTTCCCCCCGTTTCAGATGAAGGTCCTGCCAGGTAGAGGGGTAGGTCCGCTCGTCGAAGGGGAGGTCATAGGGGCAGGCCATGGCCCCCGTGCGCAGATCTTGAATGGCGGTCTCCAGGAGGGGAACCCCTCGGGGGGATTGGGGCTGGATGCCGGACTTCCGAACTACCGCGAGACTCTCCTCGAAAACCGCGGCCATCAGCGGATAGATTTCCGGGTCGCTGAAAACTTTCTGCAGCCAGCAATCAAGAATGGCCAGTGTCGCATTGTTGGTGTTCAGAACCAGCTTCCACCATTTGATGGTCATGACCTCTTCACTGCGATCCACTCGAAATCCTGCCCGTTCCAGGTCGGAGCCCATCAAGTTCGCAAGCAGGTCGAATCCTCGTGGGAACTGACCCAGCGCCACCAGATTGTTGCGGGTGTGCTCGACGCATCCCGGCCTCAAGAAATTGCCACTGAAGTCCACCAGCCCTCCATAGACATTGTCGAATCGGCGGGACAGTATCTCCTCGTTCCGCACGGCATTCTGAAATGACACAATAGTTGTCTGGCGGGGGAAAACCTTGGACAGCAATTCAGCAGCGGCTTGGGTCTGCTGGGTCTTTACCGTCACCAGGAGGCGGTCTCCCTCCATGGGACAAAGGTGAGACGGGTGGCTTACCGCGGGCACCTTGACCTTACGGACAACCCCTTTCGATTTTAGTTGCAGCCCGTCGCGGCGAATGGCATCCACATGGGAAGGACTGCCGATCAGCACGACTTCCCGGCCGCTACGATAAAGCTCAGCCCCAAGAATACTGCCAATGGCGCCGGCTCCATGAATTATGTATCTGGGCATGAATAGGGCCGAGAAGCTGAGGAATAGGCAGTGGAAAGCGGGCAAGGAAACGGGCGATAAAGGACAAGGCGAAAGAGGCCCAGCATTGAGAATGAGGGGCCAAGCTCCCCGAAGTATCTCGTGCCGAAGGGTATCATCTCCCCCTGTCTTCGGATCCTCACTTTCTCAGTTTTCCTGCCCTCAGATCCTAGACTCTCGATCTCCTTTCGTAAACTCGAAAGCAGTATGGGTACAGGTTTTTCTCGTCCGGGCTATGATGCTCTTCTTCCAGCAATTGCCATTCACGGTCCCCGAAGGCTGGAAACCAGGTGTCTCCCAAGAACGTGCCTTCGACCAGGGTGAGATACATTCGATCAGCACGGTCCAGAGTCTGGCTGTAAATCTGGGATCCGCCGGCAATGAACACTTCATTTCCGGGGGCCATTTCCAGGGCCTGCTCGACCGAGTGGGCGACCTGGACCCCCTCGGTCACGAACTCCACCTGACGAGTTACCACAATCAAGGACCGTCCGGGTAGCGGCTTCCCAATTGACTCGAAGGTCTTCCGGCCCAGGATGACGCCGTGACCCATGGTCAGGGTCTTAAAGCGACGTAAATCAGCTGGAAGTCTCCAGGGCAGAGAGTTGCCCATTCCGATAATCCGGTCGGTCGACATGGCCACGATGATGGAGATGTTCATACCGCGATGGGAGCCTTAATGCCGGGATGGGGATAATAGTCCTTCAATTCGAAGTCCTCGTACTGGAAGTCAAAGATGGTATTAATTGCCGGATTGAGGATCATGCGGGGCAGAGGACGAGGGTCTCGACCGAGCTGGAGCCGGGTCTGATCCAGATGGTTGAGGTACAGGTGTGCGTCGCCCAGCGTGTGGATGAACTCACCGGGCATGTAGCCGCATACTTGAGCCACCATCAGGGTCAGCAGGGAATAGGAGGCAATGTTGAACGGCACGCCCAGGAAGGCATCAGCACTGCGTTGGTAGAGTTGGCAGGAGAGCCGGCTATTCGCCACGTAAAACTGGAACAGCACATGGCAGGGAGGCAGTCTCATTTTGTCCAGGTCTGCCACATTCCAGGAGGTTACCAGGTGCCGGCGCGAGTCAGGATTGGTGCGGAGACACTCAATCAGTTGGGAGACCTGATCGATTTGCCCGCCGCTGGCTGTGGACCAGGATCTCCACTGATAACCATAGATAGGTCCCAAGTCCCCCTCCGGGTCGGCCCACTCGTCCCAGATTGTTACGCCGTGTTTCTGCAGGTAGCTGACGTTGGTATTGCCCGAAAGAAACCACAATAACTCATGAATAATGGAGCGAACATGCAGTTTCTTGGTGGTCACCAGCGGAAAGCCCCGGGACAGGTCAAATCGCATCTGGTAGCCAAAAATGCTCAGGGTCCCCGTTCCGGTCCGATCCGTCTTCTCGACACCTCGATCCAGGATATGTTGCAGCAAATCCAGATACTGTCGCATGATCTATCCATCGGTTCTTGTCTTGCTGAGTAGCATCAGTATATAGGCTCCCAGGGAAAGAACCAACAGAATCAGCATTCCCCAATAGAGGAACGGATGGGTTTCTGTCCAGGGCCCACGTAACCGCTCAGGGTTGAACTCCGGATTGGGAGTTTCCCCTCGCAGGGTTGCAGCAGGAATGTCTTTCAGGCTCAGGTAATTCTTGATCTTGCCTGCGTCGTATCGCGGGGGCACTGCCTGGAGATTCCCATAGTAAAGTCGCAAGGCTCGGCCGGGTACCGCCTGGAATACCAGCTCCTTTTCGACGCCCTCAACTTCTATCCTTTCCAGCCTCAGCGGCGGGTCGTCATAGTTGTAGACGATTACCTTCACATAGCGATGGCGAGCCTCAGGCAATTGGAAGGTCTTCTTCTCCACGTCATATTTCGACGTGCGAAAACGGTAAAACTCTGACTGCAGATGCCGCTGCCATTCCTTTCCGTCATTGCTGCCCTGAATCTCGACCAGCCGCGAGAAATTCTCTTCCGGTGTTTCCAGGGTCAGGATATCCCAGGGCATATGGGGCTCGTTCAAATCCAGCACACAGAGAGTGGCCTGCAGGAGTCAGTCATTTCAGCACGAAGGCATTAATCTCATCTTTGTATTTCTGGTACAGGAAGGAGGCTGCCAGCAGAATGATCCCCAGTCCAATAAACGAGATGATGCGATACCCCTGCTCCAGTTCTGAAAGGTCAACCAGGAAAACCTTAACGATGGTGACGCCAAACAACAGAATGGCCAGCAGGCGCACGGGCTGGTACTTCCGGCGGATGCCCACCATCACCAGGCCTATGGAATATAGCGCCCAGAACGCCGAAACGGCGAGCTGCTTCTGACTGTGCAGCGACCTGCGCAGAGTGTAGAGATTCTCCCGCAGGATCTGGCTTTGGTAATGAAGCTGGATTTCCGTGGTCACCAAGAAAACCATGAGACAATTGGCCACGACCAGCAGCCCCGTAGACACGATGGTCTCAAAGTGGGACGATTGTCCTTTTCGGGCGGCGGGTGCAAGAGACTCCGGGCCCAGGCCTGGCTCTCGCTGGGCGGAGTAAAGCCGGGCAATCCTCAGCAGGGCCATAATTCCTATCACAAAGGTGAACGAGCGGCGGTTGAGAATAAAGGGCACCGTTGGTATCACGGCAGGATGCACTATCCCGTCGTATAGCAGCAGGCGAATGACCATGAGTGCCGCCACCGTCAACCCTGCCAGTCGGGTCTTCTTGCTGTCCAGCCTGACACCAATCCAGCAGAGCAGTACTGCCTTCGAAGACCATCCGATCGTGATCCAGTTTTGTCTGAGTTGGATGGGAATGGCCAACGTCAGAAAAACTAACCCCACGCCGAGGAGGACCAGGTAAAGATAGGAATCCTGCCTGGACTGACCGAAGACAAAACGGGCCAACCCCACGTAGAAGCCTGCCATCAGCACAGCAAAGAATCCCAGGTAGCTGAAGTGCTGGGGTTCCAGCAGGCCGTAAGTCCAGAGAAAGTAGGCGGTCGCATTCAATACAATCAAAGCCAGGTCACGGATGGAGCTCCCCTGCTTACGGACCAAGTTGTAGAGGAACGACATCGTGGCAAACAACAGGAAAAAAAAGGTCAGCCACAACTCTGTCTTCCCCAGCTTGTCCGGTCTGTAAAAGGAAGAAGTCCATGCCAGGAAGATCATCTGGGTGAAGAGGAAAGCGGTGAGGTTGAGGCTGCGCCAGTTCTTGAAATAGGCTAAGGTCAAGATCCCCAGATCCAGGATGGCGATGTAACTGAACAGTCCCAGCTGATTGTCCCGCCCAGTGCTGAGCATGACAGGAGTCAGAAAGCCCCCGATAAGGCCGAGAACAGCGATGATCCTGGAGTCATAACGCAAGGACATCACGACCGCAGTTGTTGTAATCATCAGCATCAGAAAGAAGGCAGGCAACTGGGCTAGCAGTCGATAGAAGCCGAAGGCCGCAAACACCGAGAAGTAGAGAATTGCGATGCCGCCTCCCAGCAGTGTCAGGGCATAGGGGCGAAAGCCCCTCTTGTTCAACTGCTCGCCTCCAAACAGAAAGGCCAGTCCCGTGGCAATCCCCAGGGTGACCCGCCCCGTTTCCCCGATCCACTGGTTGTCGATGGCGTACTTGAGAAAGTAAGCCATCCCCAACACGATGGCCAACATGCCGATCTTGTTCAGCCAACTGCCGCCGATTAGCGTCTCCACGCGGTCGTAGGGGTTCCCTCCCCGTTTCTTCCCGGCGGTCAGCGGAGACAGGCGCAAAGACCCGCCGTCTGACACCTCCAGTGTCCGCAAGGTTGAATCATTCTCCAGATTAAGAACGGGTGAGACCGCCGTCGAGGCAGTTTGGATCGGAGGAATCGGTTCCGGAGTAGGATAAGAGCTGGCCGCAGTGGGAGGGAGTGCAAGCCCTTTGGCTTGCTGTTCCAATGAATAAATGCGCCGCACCTGGTATTGAACCAGGTTCTCCAGATGCGCGAGACGGACCTTTAACTCCTGAAGCTGCTCTTCCAATGAGGGAGGCGTACCCATGGGAGATTCTTAAGATCTCGATCCCTGTTTCCTGATCGAACAGGCCAATAGAACCTGCGTCATCAGTCGCAACTATAGGAAGTGAGGTTCAGGAAGTCAAGCATACGACGGCCAAACAGTCTCGATTCACAGGAAGTCGTTGGAGAGTTCCTCGGCTTGCTCCGGGGTAAGCCAGTACAGGTGGTTGTAGCAAGGGTGATCCACTATCAAGCGAATCCTCCCAGCGCGGCCGGCTTCCTGCCAGAGAGCCATCTGGTCGGCTATGAGCGGGATCTTGATGTACTGAACCGCGCTGATCCGGTCAGCGGCAATCTGACGAGCATCAAAATTCACACGGGAGCGAGGCAAATCGCCCACTTGGAGCCATACATGGCTTTCCAGCCCCAGCAGTTCTGTGAGCTTGACTCGCCGTTCTTCGGGAGTCTCATATTCGATCAACAGGCAACCCGATAACTCCCCGGACCTTGGTAGGAGTTCGTTGTAGGTTTGGACTTCGTGGGCAATGTCTTGGGGCTTGACGATGCGCTCGATCCGCATCATTTCCTGGATCTGGTAGCGGACCGTGTCGCGGTTTTCAAACAACACAGTGAGGTGAGGTCCCACGGGGATGCGGCGGCGATCCTTCAGGGCATGACCCTGGGCCGGAGAGTCTCCCGTTCCAGTTCGTAGTCAGCAATGTTTAGGATCTCACTGGTTTGAATAGGTCGCATTGACCGACCCTCCTGTTTCCGCTTCTTTAATCCGTTGAGGAAACCCACCGGCCTCGTAAGCCCTGGCCAGCACCTGGATGGGATGAAGAGGCAACTTGCCCAGGGCCTGCTCAAACTGGATGGCAGCCAAGGGGCAGTCCGAAGCCAACACCTCCGCTCCCACCGCCGCCATCTCATCGAATGCCTTCTTGCCGGCCTGTTTGGAGAGAGGGAAGAACTCTCGTTTCATGGCCCAGGTGCCATCGTGTCCGCAACACTGGTCCACCATGGTCACCTTGGTCTCCGGGATCAGGCGCATAACGTCACGAGAGCGGAATCCAATGTTCTGGGCCTTGAGATGACAGGGCAGGTGGTAAGCCACTTTGGCAGGGGTTGAGACAAAATCCCGGCAGAACTGCCCCGCTTGCTTGAGGCTGAACAGATACTCGCATAGATCCATGGTAGCATGGCCCACCTGACGGGCCTCCTCGCTCCCCAACAGTTCGGGATACTCTTTCTTCAGCATGTAGGAGCAGGTAGGATTGACGGCCAGTACCTTCTTCCCCTCGCGCACATGCGGGTAGAGCGACTCCACGTTGCTGCGGGCCAGCTTTTTGGTGAGTTCTACATCTCCCGCTTCCAATGCGGGCATGCCGCCGCAGTTTTGTTTGGGGCAAGTCAAGGCGATGCCGTTCTTGGAGAAAACCTTCAGGGCATCCTGGCCGATTTCCGGGCGGTTGTAATTGACAAAACAGGTGTAGAACAGCACTGCCCGACGGGGGTCTCCAGACGGAGGAGGCTGGTGGCGAACCCAGGACTCAAAGGATTCCGAATGAAATTCCGGAAGCTGCTTCTCGCGGTGGATCCCCAGGGCCTGTTCCAACAGCCAGCGCATGGCAGGGTTGCGATTTGCCCAATTGGCCAGCCCGGCTGTCATCCCGGCCATCTTTCCCGTCATCTCGGGCCTGGAAAGCACCCAGGTTCGTAGCGAACCTCCCCTCTGTTTCCGCCGCTGGGCGGTGGCCCGCATCAGCAGGCGCGGGACATCCAGATTGAAGGGATGTCCGTCATCCGCCGTGTAAGGACATTTCACATAGCAGAGCTTGCACTGATAACAGGTATCGATGACCCTATCGGTGTCTGCCGAAGTCAGTCCCAGAACGTCACCGTTGTGCCGGTCCACCGACTCAAACAACTCCGGGAAGGAAGGGCACAGGTTGAAACAGAGGCGGCAACCGTGGCAGATCTCAAAGACCCGCGTCAGTTCCTGCTTGAGACCGAACGGCTCCCAGTATACAACCTCATTGGGATTGTAGCTTAATCCAGGGGTTGGTTCTCCTTTGATGTGGGTCATGAGAGTCCTCGGAGACACAGGGATGTCTGGAAACCTGCCCAGCGGGTCGGGGTACCAGCGGAATGCGCCAGAGAAATCCAACGCATCCCGCTGAGAGCTTCTAACTGATGCTATGAAGCCCCTTCTCAAATCGGCCGGCATGGGACTTCTCGGCCTTGGCCAAGGTTTCAAACCAGTCGGCAATCTCGGCAAACCCCTCTTCGCGGGCCGCCTTGGCCATGCCCGGATACATGTCGGTATACTCGTGGGTCTCACCAGCGATGGCCGCCTTCAAGTTATCGACTGAGTCGCCAATGGGAAGACCAGTTGCCGGGTCCCCGCATTTCTTGAGATAGTCCATATGCCCGTGTGCATGTCCAGTCTCCCCTTCGGCCGTGTCGCGGAAAAGCCCCGCCACGTCCGGATATCCTTCAACGTCAGCAATCTTGGCGAAGTACAGATAACGCCGATTGGCCTGGGATTCACCTGCAAAGGCATCTTTCAGGTTCTTGTGAGTTTTGCTGCCCTTCAATTCAGTCATAATGACCTCCTTTAAATGGAAGAAATGTCAACGCACCACGTTGGAAAGCCGACCAGAGATTCCGGCACAGTCTTCACAAGTACCGAGTACCTCCAGGCTATACCGCTGCACCTGGAATCCATGGGGAATCCGGGCCTTCAGAAAAGCTGGATCAAATTCCGCCTGAGACAGGTCCATGACCTTTCGGCAGGTGAGGCAGACCAGATGGTGATGGGGCGTCAGATTGGCATCCAGATGCTGCTGGGAGTAAGGGAGGTTCAATTCCCTCACCAATCCAACTTCCCGGAAAGTCTTGACAGTCTTGTAAACCGTTGCCAGGGATATGGACGAGATCTCTTTGCGGGCCTGCTGATAGAGATCATCCGGTGTCCAATGCTGGCCGGGTTCCGTCAGGATCCGATAGATTACCTGGCGCTGGTGCGTGCAAGCCAGACCGGCTTCCGCACAGCGGCCCCGGAACTGCTCGAGCCGTTTCGACTCCCTTCCCTTGCTTTTCCCTTCTACCCCAGACATGGAGATATTCAATCTCATTCAATCGGATTTGTTAACGATAATAACTATTACACGATAACTATTATCATTCTACTGTCGGACTGATGAGAGAGTCGACTTGAATAGCCACGAGTAATGCGGAAACCACGGAACGACATTCAATTCATGCTATTCACGGCGCGGATGCAGCACTGTTCAGGGGGTATGCGGCAGTAATCAAAGCCGGCGTCGGATGACGCGAATCCGAGGGCGAGCTTCAGACTCTTCAGAATCACTCGACTTCCATGGATCATTACGCCACCAGCCAGTTCCGCAGGATTTCGTCCAGCTGCTCGGTGGACAGAGGGCCGGAGTCGGCCAGCCGCTTAATCTCCTGGGTAATCTCGCGAAGCTGGGAATCGCCGAAGTGCAGACCCAATTCCCTGGCCCGGTTTTGGATGGCGTTCTTTCCGGTCAAGCGGTGGGCAATAGAAATAGTGCGCTGCAAACCAAAATCCCCCGGATCGATGATCTCATAGGCTCCAGGATTCAACATGACGGCCTTGGTGTGCATGCCGGCTTTGTGCGTGAAGCTGGTTTCGCCTGTAATGTAATTGTTGAAAGGAATCTGGATCCCGACGATATCAGCCACCATCTTGTCGAGGTCGTAAAGCATTTCCAGCTTGTATTTCTTCACCAGGTCCCTATCGTAAGAGTACAGCCTGGCGATGAAGCCGCCCAGCGGGGTGATTCCGTTCCGTTCTCCTATCCCGAGGATGCTGGTGTCAATGTGAGTGGCGCCGGCCTCCAAAGCAGTGAAGCTGTTGGCGATGGCACAGCCGCTATCATTGTGTCCGTGGAACTCAATGCCGGCCTTGACGTGATGCCGCAGTTCCGACACCAGGGCAAAGAGCTGGCGGGGCGTCGCCACCCCCACGGTGTCAGCCAGCCCCACCCGGTCCACCCCCATGGCGTCCACAGCCATGTAAACGCGGAGCAGATCGTCTTCCTCACTGCGAAAGGTATCTTCGCTGGAAAAACGGACCTCGCACCCGGACCTCTTGATGAACTCGATCACTTCTCTGGCGCTCTCAATGATTTGATCGATACTCTTTCCGTGGCTGAACTTCCGCAAGATCGAAGAAGTGCCAAACAGGATGTCGACACCGGCGACCCCCGTATCGACGGCTTTCCTGGCGTCATCCATGTGGCAGCGGGTGTGGGTCAGGATTTTGGTCTTCAGCCCGAGCTTGGCGATGGTGTTGCAGTCCTTGAAGGATTGAGGGGAAGCTGCCGGCGAGGTCAGTTCAATATACTCCACTCCAAACTCATCCAGAGCCTGGGCAATCTGGACCTTCTGTTCTGGCGTATAGTGGGCCTTGGCAAACTGCTCGCCTTCCCGCAAGGTCGAGTCGATGATGGAGAACTCAAGGATCGACATGATGAAAATCTCCTTTCAATAGATCAACAGGGAAAACCAGGACAGCGGAAAACCAGGAGGCGGGAGCAAAAAAAAAGTGAGAGCGCACTCTCACCGATTGTTCACATAGAAAAGACTCTATTGATGAACAGTCAGATAGCGCTCCACCCCGCTTGCTCGGGGTGACAGTTGGCGGGATCTTCTCCCGCCACCCAACCCTGCGGCCGCCTGATTCCGCAGGATTTCGGCGACGGCCCCTTTCACCCGGGATCTTTGAATCAGGCACTCTCTCCCGGCCTACTGGTGGCGCGCCGCGCCTCTATCCAGCTTTCAGTCCAAACCTGCAAAACATACAGTATCTCAGCTTCTGCAAAAACTCCAGTGAAATGTCAGGAAAAAGGAACGCAAATTCGTCGGCTGTCTCCTCATTGCGCTGCCCCTTGGTGGATCCCAGACCGTGCCCGGCATCGTAGTCAACCCGCAACAGGATCGGCTTTTGACTGGAACTGGCCGCTTGCAGGCGAGCGGCCAGTTTGGCAGCCTGCCAGGGCTCCACTCGAGGATCATTGACACCTGTGGTCAACAACAGTGCCGGATAAGAGGTCTTGTCCACGACAGGGTGATAGGCATCCATGGCAAAGAGCGCTTTGAATCCCTCCGGGTCCTTCACTGATCCGAACTCCGGGATATTGGCCGGGCCGGATGGCATGAACTCGGATCTCAAGGAGTTGCAATCAACAGAGAAACAACCACTGGACGGATTTTGGTGGAGTCAGGAACGGACCGCAGTTAGCCCAGTCCGCTGTGGCCTTTGTGGCAGGCGCTGATGCGCGCCAACGCTCGCTGCAGACTGCCGCTGGCCCGGGCAAAGTCGATTTCCGGATTGGAGACGTCGGCCAGCCGTTTTTCAGCGCGAGTTTTGGATGCCAGGGCTCTTTCGAGCTCAACCTCATCGCCGCGCTCGGCGCGTTCGGCCAGCACTGTGACCTTGTCCGGCAAGACCTCGCAATAGCCGGAGACGATCGAAAGAAAATAGGTGCCCTGGCTCTTTCGATAGGAGAGTTCGCCGGTTTGCAGCCGGCTGATCAGGGGGGCGTGTCCCGGCAGGATTCCCAGGTAGCCATTCAACCCGGGAACCTGCACTTCATCCACGTCTTCCTTCAAAACCCGCCGCTCGGGGGTCACCACTTCAAGCTGGATCTTTTCTGAAGCCATAATCTCTCATCTGGAGCAAGAACCAGGGGGAATGGAACAAGCGTTCAAACAAGTCGTGGTAAGGGGCTGGCCGATCTGCCTGGCATTCGTCTCACCCCTTGCTCCTTGTGCCTTGTCGTTCTCCTCAAGCTGCCTGCCGCAGGCGTTCGCCCTTCTCCCTGGCCTCGTCAATGGTTCCCACCATGTAAAAGGCCTGTTCGGGAAGGTCATCGTGTTTGCCCTCTACAATCTCTTTAAATCCGCGAACCGTCTCGGCCAGAGAAACGTATTTTCCCTCCAATCCTGTGAATTGGGCGGCAACAAAGAAGGGTTGGGAAAGGAAGCGCTGGATCTTGCGCGCCCGTGCCACGGCCAACTTATCCTCATCGGAAAGTTCATCAATTCCCAGGATGGCGATGATGTCCTGCAGGTCCTTGTATTTCTGCAGAATTTGCTTGACTACCCTGGCCGTCTGGTAATGTTCTTCCCCGATGATACGGGGATCCAAGATTCGAGAGCTGGAAGCCAGCGGGTCAACTGCCGGGTAGATCCCCAACTCAACAATCTGGCGCGACAAGTTGGTGGTGGCGTCCAGGTGGGCGAAGGCCGTAGCCGGGGCCGGGTCGGTGTAGTCGTCAGCCGGCACATAGATGGCTTGAACGGAAGTGATCGAACCTTTCTTGGTGGATGTAATGCGCTCCTGGAGTTCGCCCATCTCCGTAGCCAGATTGGGTTGATAACCCACGGCGGAGGGCATCCGACCCAACAGAGCCGACACTTCTGAACCGGCCTGGGTGAAACGAAAGATATTGTCGATGAAGAGTAACACATCCTGTCCCTCGACATCCCGGAAGTACTCAGCCACGGTCAAACCGGACAATCCCACCCGCAATCGGGCTCCGGGAGGCTCGGTCATCTGTCCGTACACCAGGGCAGTCTTGTTGATCACTCCCGACTCGCGCATTTCCAGCCAGAGGTCATTGCCTTCACGAGTCCTCTCTCCCACGCCGGCAAACACTGAGAATCCACCATGTTTGGTGGCAATGTTATTGATGAGTTCCATGATGATAACGGTTTTGCCAACCCCGGCGCCCCCGAACAGGCCGATCTTACCGCCGCGCAGGTAAGGTTCCAGCAGATCGATCACCTTGATGCCCGTCTCAAACATCTCCAGGTTGGTGTCCTGCTGGTCCAAGGCCGGCGCCTCGCGATGGATGGGGTAGCGTTCGGTGTATTCGATGGGGCCCTGTTCATCCACCGGGTTGCCAATGACGTTCATGATCCGGCCCAAGGTTCCTTTGCCAACCGGCACGGTGATGGGGCCACCGGTGTTGATGGCCTTCATCCCCCGCACCAGCCCGTCAGTGGGCTGCATCGAGATCGTTCTAACCCGCCCTTCGCCCAGATGTTGCTGGACCTCACTGATGATATCGATGGGTTCGGGAACTTCGAACCCTTCGCTGACAATCCTGATGGCCGTGTAGATAGGCGGCAGGCTCTTCTCATCAAAGGCCACATCTACGGCTGGTCCGATCACTTGCACAACTTTCCCAGTATTCATTCCATATCTCCATCAAGGATCTTGAAAAACCACAGAGTCACAGAGACACAGAGGAAGTATGGCAGGATCCTAGAGCTTGAACTTGAGCATGAGAGAATGATTGTGTATTGCGCCATGCCGTTTCCTTAGCCACTGTGTCTCTGTCACTCCGCAGCGAGGCCACGACCTATTTCGAGGCGGCGGCGCCACTGACAATCTCAATAATCTCGCGGGTGATCCCTGCCTGGCGGGCCCGGTTCATCGTCAAGGTCAGGGAATCAATTAACTCGCCGGCATTATCCGTAGCCGCCCCCATGGCGGTCATGCGCGCCGCGTGCTCAGCCGCTGCCGACTCCAACAGCACATGGTAGACCTGAAATTCCACAAACATGGGCAGCAGGCTATTGAAAATCTCCTCCGGGGGTTGTTCGTAGATGTAGTCTACTAGAGTCTGCTGGTGAGTAGGAGTAGAGTGCTCGATGGGGAGCAACCGTTTCAACACGATCTTCTGCTGGATCATCGATTTGAATTCGTTGAAGAGGAGATAAATCGCATCGACTTCGCCGCTGCTGAAAGCCTGCATCAGAGGAGCGGCAATTCGCTGCCCATCGGTGTAGTCGAACTTGTTAAAAATATTGATGAATTCATTTACCAGAGCGACCGGATGCTTGCGGAAAAAATCCCTGCCCTTCCGGCCCACACAGCACAACGATATTTCCTTCTGTTTCCTTTCTTCCAGGAAAGAATGGGCAGTCTTGATTATGTTGGTGTTGAAAGCCCCACAAAGGCCTTTGTCGGCAGAGACCACCACCAGGCATACTCGTTCCTCAGGACACTGCTGCAGAAGCGGATGAGAGCGGCTTTCTGTGCGTGCAACCAGGCTGTTCAGCACGTGCTGGAGCTGCCCGCCGTAAGGTCGCGAATTCAAGGCGCGTTCCTGGGCCTTTCGCAGTTTGGCCGTAGCCACCATTTTCATGGCCTTCGTGATCTGCTGGGTGCTGCGCACAGAGCGGATCCGCCTGCGAATATCAAGAACGTTGGGCATAATCGCTGCTAGTCGGCCTCTTTAAACCGCCGCGGTCTTCGGACCGCGCTCGGCGAGGAATTTCTCCTTGAACTCCTCCAACACCTTGCGCAGGTCTGCACGGAGTGAATCATCCAGTTGCCGCTTTTCCAGGATCTTCTTGCCGATCTCCGGATGATTGTTGTCGAGAAAACTAAACAGGTCTTTCTCGAAGAGAAGACACTCGGAGATCTCCAAGGAATCCAAGTAGCCATTGGTGGCGGCAAAAATGGTGACTACCTGCTTTTCCACCGGCAAGGGGGCGTATTGACCCTGCTTGAGGATCTCGGTCAACCGTTGACCGCGGGACAACTGGGCTTGAGAGGCTTTGTCCAGGTCGCTGCCGAACTGAGCAAAGGCTGCCAATTCGCGGAATTGCGCCATGTCCAGTCGAAGGGTGCCCGCGATCTGACGCATGGCTCGGATCTGGGCATTACCACCCACCCGCGAAACCGAGATGCCCACGTTAATTGCCGGCCGGATACCCGCGTTGAAAAGGTCAGATTCCAAGTAGATTTGACCATCGGTGATGGAAATCACATTGGTCGGAATGTAGGCCGAAACGTCGCCTGCCTGGGTCTCAATTATCGGCAGAGCTGTCAAAGAGCCGCCGCCCTTGCCCTTCTCGCTCAGTTTGGCTGCTCGTTCCAAAAGCCTGGAATGGAGATAAAAGACATCTCCCGGGTAGGCCTCGCGCCCAGGAGGACGGCGCAACAGCAGAGAAATTTCCCGGTAGGCGGCTGCATGTTTAGACAGGTCGTCATAAATCAAAAGCGTGTGCCGGCCCTGATCCCGGAAGTACTCGCCAATGGCACAACCGGAGTAGGGGGCAATGTACTGCGTGGGAGCCGGGTCGGAGGCCGAGGCGGCTACCACGATAGTGTAACTCATGGCATCGTGGTCCGTCAGTATCTTGACCACCTGGGCAATCGTTGACCGCTTCTGGCCGATGGCCACGTAGATGCAGATGACATCCCCACCCCGTTGGTTAATGATGGTATCCAGGGCGATGGCTGTTTTCCCCGTCTGCCGGTCGCCAATGATCAGTTCGCGCTGACCCCGACCGATCGGGATCATCGAATCAATGGCTTTCAGACCGGTCTGCAGAGGCTGTTTCACCGGTTCGCGATCGATGATGCCTGGTGCGATTCGCTCAATCGGGTTAAAGCTGTCTGTAACTAGTGGACCCTTGTCATCCAGAGGCAACCCCAGGGCATTGACCACTCTGCCAATCAGGGCCTCGCCGACCGGGACAGACATGATTCGCTTGGTCCGTTTGACGAGGTCCCCCTCCTTGATTTCGTAAGCCTCCCCCAGCAGCACGGCCCCCACCTGGTCTTCTTCCAAGTTCAAGGCAATCCCGAAAACCCCGTGGGGAAATTCCAACAGTTCGCCAGCCATGGCCTTCTCCAGCCCATGGACCCGGGCAATCCCGTCCCCGGTGGAAATGACCGTTCCCACTTCACTGACCACCAGGCTGGAATCGTAATCTTCGATCTGAGCGCGGATGATCTTGCTAATCTCTTCTGCTTTAATCTCCATGAGGATCTCCGAAAGCGTGTTGGGAAGCTCAATCTGAACTCAGTCGAGCCTTGATCAAACTCAACTGCTGGCGGATCGAGCCGTCGTAAATCGTATCCCCGATCCGGGTAATGACCCCGCCAATTAAATCCCGATCCATCTCGAACCTCAGCAACATTTTTTTGCCGGTCAACTGGGCCAAACAGGACTCCAGCCGTGACTTGACCTGGCTATCAACTTCCGCCGCCGTGGTAATGCGGGCTTCCACCAAACCCAGGCGTTCGTTGGCCGCCTTTTGATAGGCTTTGCGGATTTCCGAAAAGTACCTGATTCGGTGATTGTCCAGGAGGACGAAAACAAAGTTGGAAGTCAGGCTGGAGAAACCCAGTCTCTGCAAGATGTCCCGACTGGCGACTTTTTTCCTGGGAACTGGAATCGCCGGATTAGTGAAAAATAAGAAAAGTTCCCGCTCCCGGTTCAGCAACTGCTCAAACTGAAGAAGCTCCTGTTCGACTCTCTCATGCTGATTTGTTTTGAAACTGACATCGGCTAGAACTCTGGCGTAACGATTTGAAATAGCAGCCAACGTTGATAACCCCAAAAATAAACTCGAAGTATTTGCCCTTGAAAAAGTCCCTGCACAATGGCCTGGATTCAGGGTCGGCTGCAGTGAGGGGCGGAATTCCCCTTCCGAGCACAAGCGTCAGGGAAACTCTAATTCGGCAGAGAGTCGAGAGATTTGATGACCTTCTCGATGATTCTTCTGTCTTCTTCCTGCCCTACAGAGGTTCGCAACCGCTCTTCGGCCAACTTGACGGCCAGCTCAGCCACATACGCCTTGAGTTCCAACCGGGCCGATTTCTTTAGCCCCTCAATTTCTCGAGAGGCCTGGTCCAAGATCTTTTGGGCCTCCAGGCGGGCACTCTCCAGAATGCGCGCCCGCTCCTGTTCCGCCTCTCGAGCGGCCAGCGCCTTTATTTGCTGGATCTCTTGATCCAACTGGGCAAGGCGAGATTGGATTTCAGCCAACTTGAGTAACGCCGTACGCTTTGCTTCTTGCGCATTCGCTAACCCCTCTTCAATCCCTTTGGCCCTGGTTTTGAGAAAATCGCCCAAGGGCTTGCGCAGGTACCACCCCAAGCCTCCGAAGAGAACAGCGAAATTCAACCATTTCCAAAGGAAAGACAGGGGACTTTCACTGTGCCCTTCCGCCTCATGCCTCTGCTCGGCGGCAGCCTGCTGTGAAGCCGTTCCGTGCTCCTGGGCGGCTGAGAGCGATGAAGCAGGTAAACATACCACTCCCACAAGCCAGCATGCCAAGAGGATCTTGTGAATTGAGGGTTTAACGCAAAATGGTCTTAACAATTCCATCGGCGATGCCACTGACTTCTGCTTCCAGGCCCTGCTTGGCCCGGGCGACCTGGGACCCAATCTCCTGTTTCGATGAATTCACCAGGGATTCTGCTTTGGATCGACCTTCCAGAACCACGTGAGACCGCTCTTTCAAAGACTCAGCCCGAAAATCTTCTTGGATACGGTAGCCCTCTAGACGGGCCCTCTTAATGGATTCCTGGTAGTCCAGCGATTGCATCTCCGCATTAGAGACGATCTTCTTCGCTTCCTCGACCGTGCCATTAATCCGAGCATCTCTTTCAACCAAAATCTGGTTGATCGGATCGAAAAAGCTCTTCTTGAGAACCAAGTAGAGCGAGAAGACCAGCAATATGATGACGACAACGGAGAGATCCAGGCTGATCACATTCATGGCGGTCAGGGCCTTTAGGGGAGGAGGTTTCCTCAAGCCAAGTCGGCAGAAATGATACTCGATACTCGAAAACAATCGCATAAACTACCATACGTTTTAATGGAGGGTCAAGCGCTTTCCAATTGGAATAGCCTTGTCTTCAGATATCTGGTGTGTTAGTTTTTGCCACAACTAACTCCGCATCTGTGAAACCGTTTCGCTGGCGGGGAGTCGCCGCAAATTAACCACGGCTTCGGTCGGAGCGTTGTTTTTTTCAAGCCTTGAGTCGCAGCTCAATTTCAGGCTGCTAGAACGCCACAGAACGGACTCCTTCTGCACCATTATTTGAGAGGTTAAAACCATGAAGCAACAGAACAACTTGGGATTCTCACGTCGGGAACTGTTGAAGTCAGCTGCCCTGGCCGGGGCCAGTCTCGGACTGTCAGGCCTGGCGGCCGAGACGAGATTTGCAGACGCAGCAGGAGATGAGCAGTATCTCAAGACACCTAACGCCAAGTATAACACCGTGATCGGGATGAAATTCCCAAGAGTGGATACAATCCGAATGGGTATCGTTGGAGTGGGAGGCCGAGGAACCAATCTGCTGGAGAATTTCCTGGCCATCGATAATGTCCAAATCATCGCGGTTTGTGACATCGTCAACGAATCCGCTGCCAGGGCCCAGGACAAGGTGGAGAAGGCAGGCCAGAAATCCCCGGTTGCTTACACAGCGGGGGATCATGATTTCGAGAACCTCTGCAGGCGCGATGATATCGATCTGATAATTATTGCCACCCCGTGGAAATGGCATGTACCGATGGCTCTCTCAGCCCTGAGCAATGGAAAACACGCGGCAATCGAGGTGCCCGCAGCCAGCACGCTGAAGGATTGTTGGGAACTGGTGGAGGCCTCCGAAAGATACCGCCTCCATTGCATCATGTTGGAGAACTGCTGTTACGGCTACAACGAGATGATGGTGCTCAACATGGTCCGGGCCGGGTTGTTCGGTGAGTTGACTCACGGAGCGGCGGCATACAACCATGACCTGCGAAGCGTTCTATTGTCAAAGAAGAACGAAGGCCTGTGGAGGCGGTTTGAACATCTGAACCGCAATGGGAATCTCTATCCGACTCATGGCTTGGGGCCGGTTGCCAACTACATGAATATCAACCGGGGTGATCGCTTCGAATTCATGGTGTCGATGAGTACTCCAACAAAGTCGTTGTCCGCTTACAGGAGTCAGCATCTCTCAGCTGACGACCCACGCATGAAGGAAGTGTACAGGTGCGGAGACTTGAACACGAGCCTGATCCAGACGGCCAAAGGACTAGTCATCTCGCTAGAACATAACGTCAGCAGCCCTCAACCCTATGACCGGATCAATCTGATTGCAGGCACCAAGGGAATCTTTCGTGATTATCCCCCCAGGATCTTTCTGGACGGCCAGGCCGAAGGTGAGGATTTTACGGGTATCGACAAATACAAAGCTCAATACGAACATCCTCTATGGAAGCAGGAAGGAGAACTGGCTCGGAAGTTGGGCGGGCATGGAGGGATGGATTTCATCATGTGTTACCGGCTGGTCCAGTGTATGCGGGAGGGGTTGGTCCCGGACATGGACGTGTATGACGCGGCTGCCTGGAGCGCGCCAGCGCCCTTGAGCGAAATGTCTGTGGCCAAGGGAAGCGCGCCGGTCTCTTTTCCCGACTTCACGCGAGGACGTTGGAAGGAGACCCGGTCGTAACATGGAGGAATGATTTACCACAGAGGCACGGAGAGCACAGAGGCCAGATCAACGCGAGGGAAAAAGGCACCAAATGGAGGCTTGGATCAGCTTCAGGGGTTTTTCTCTGTGAACTCAGTGTCTCTGTAGTGGGTTTCTCAGGTTTACTTTGCATTTAACCATCCCCTCACAGCCTTCCAGGTGGCTTCATCCACGCTACTGAAATGCCAGAACCCGATCCCTGGCAAGTCCAGCTCATCCACAGTTTCGAGATGAGCCCCGGTGCTGTCGGCATCACTGGCATAGAAGAGGTGAGGAGCTCCATCTCGTCCGGTGTAAAGATAGATGGGAAGCCTCTCATACCAAAGCCATGCCTTGTCCATTGGGGCCTGATCCGGGACTTGCGGTCGGGATGCATACACTTGCTGTCCTTTCCCTTTTAGAGACAAAGCATAGTCATTCGAATAGGCCGGCAGCCCCATGATTAGTTTCTCGCGAGGAGCCTGCTTGAGCCAGAAGAGCATTGCTGCCCTGGCCCAGGGGAAGCTGGATGTGGGCCCGATCCCCTGGGTGTCAGGACGATCGACCAGCTTCGGGTCTCCTTTACCTGGGGCCCAATAGAGGTCATAACACATCACGCGAATCAGATCACAAGTTTCGGCGACCACTTTTGGATCGTAGAAAACCTTCTTCGGCGGATTCAGCTCCATTCCTGGATAGAAGCCCACACAATGGCTCAGCTTCTTGCCGGTTCCGTGCAAAGCGGAGGAAACCTTCCGCAGAAACTCGGAGTACTTCTCCTGAAGGGCAGGGTCAAGGTGTTCGAAATCCAGGTCGATGCCATCGTAGCCATTTGACCAGCAGGCCTGAAGATACTTGTCAACGGTGGACTGAGCGCGCTCCGGAGTGTCGAACGCCGAAACGTTGCCGGAGACGCCCCAATAGACGTCGATTTGCAGCTGATGGCAGCGATCGATGAAAGCCTTCGGCGGGTCACCGAAGACACTCAACGAATTGAGGATGTCGGCATTTCGTTGAATACGATCAAATCCTTTTTCCTCTTCAAAGACGAGCCAGGTGGCAATCTGCTTCCGCCCCTTCGGTGCCCCTGCCTGCTGCCCGAGCCCGGGTACGGGTTGAGTAAGGCCTATTATCACCAGGATGCAAAGAATCCATTCAGTCTGCAATCGTCTTGTCATCACTGACCTCGTTTCGGACATTATTGATTTGATAAGGTCGTTCTTTTCTCCATTTCCCCAAGAATCGTTTGAAATTCAGAGTGATCGCGCAGTCCAGCCAGTTCCGGATCACTTTTCAGGGCTTCCAAATCCATGAATCCTTTTTCTGCTGCCGTCTTTAATGCGGACAGGGATTTTTTTCTGTCTCCAGTCATTGCATATGCACAGGCCAGGCGGTACCAGGGGGCACTGCTTTCAGGTTTGATCAGGGTCTGAAGTGTCAATTGAGGAATGGCCAAACCATACTCCTTGCGTTCCAATAGCTCCGTCGTGGCCGAGTAAAGCGCTATAAAGGCCTCCATAAGAAATCGTTTGGCAACAGTTCTCTCGTCACTTGGCTTGTTGGAAGCAGCGGCCATTCTTTCGAGAGTGATAGTCCTCTTGAGCGAGGCAATCGCATCGCCCTTTGCATCAGGGTCTCTGAGATGGACGAGTTGGCTTCCGAATTCCTGCATGAGTCCTTGCTGATGGCCGATCAGATCGCCTTCCTTTTTGAGGCTTTCCTTGACCGCTTTGGTTTCCCTCAATTCAGTAGCATAGAATCGGTGTTCATCAATGGTAAACCGGTGCTGTGTGTCCCGGAACATGGCGTTGGCCGCTTCCAGAATCGGGTTCATCGGACCATTCCTTGAATTATTCGACCCTGCTACGATATATCCAAATTTCTCTGCAGCCTCTGCGAATAGTTCTAAGGACTTTCCCCCTCGCGCCTGGATCAAATGCGTACAAGATCGGCCATCTCTGGCCGCCCGAATACTCCGAGGGAGGATAGAGAGCGTAACTTTGCTCTGGGTCCGCCAGACACACTACCTTCGATATCACGACTCCTCTGGCCAAAGGAGCTGTCTGTTGAGAAAGACCAAGCCCTCTTCTCTCTGGAGCGCAGATGAAAACAAGGAGTGTGGCCGCTGCAAGGTATATGTATTTCCGGGGCATGAGATGTGTTACCAACTGCGAAGAACTGGGAGTCATCCTGATGCTTCCACTTCTACCTTCCATCGACTGTTTGGCAGCCACCCTGATCGCGACTGAACCGAACTGCACTGGCCCCGGGCTGGATTATACCGGCTTTTCAGGCCAGATTGTAACAAACGCGCCCTTAATCCCTCCTTTGCAGGTCTCTCTTGATTGCAGCTTTTACCGGAAGTTTTCTACCAGCATCAGGTCGCTTTGCCAATTACCCACCTGAATATATAAGATCCTTTGTTCGTCTGGAGAAACGGTAAAACCAAGCCCAACCGTATCTTGAATTGCGGCGATGGGCTTTGTTTTCCTGTTTGCGAGGTCGTAGAAGAGAAAGGAGGTCATGTTTGGATCTGGCTGCGAGGCATAGTAGATGCCGTGTTCCTTCACCTCGAAGTTCCAGCGAAAGACCTTCTCAAGCACCCGGCACTCTTCACCCCCTTCCACTGGCACCTTCCAAAGCTCGTCTAAGTCGGGCTCTATCGGCTTCAAATAGAAAAGCATCTTTCGGTCGATAGATTCTTGAGGATGGGACCCACCCTTCTGCGTCACCTGCACTGCATCTCCCCCCTTAGTCGGCATCTTCCATACCTGGAACTCCCCATTGCCGTCTGAACCGAAGTAGATCCATTTGCCGTTCCGGGAGTAACTCGGGTTCAGCTCATTAAACGGAGTGTGTGTCAATTGCCTCATTTCTCCACCCTGGGCAGGGATGGCGTAAAGATCATTCTCCCCCCTCGAAGCCAGAGCGAAAATGATCTTTTGTCCATCCGGGAACCAACGGGGAGGTCCGGGAATAGGACCGCCCAGATGGGTCAATTGCAGGGGGTTCGATCCATTTTTGTCGCAAACCCAGATTTCTTCACTGCCTGAGGCCCATGCGCAATAGGCGATTGCTTTGCCATCAGGAGAATATTGAACATTCTCCTGAACCCGAGTAGAAGCCAGGATCCTCTGCGGCGACTCCGGTTTCGCTTCCCCCTTCGGGATCTCACAGCGCCAGATATTGGACTCCATAGAAAAGACTGTGTAAACAAGGCGATGCTTTTCCAGAGATATCGCAGGGGCAAGTCCATTGACTTCGCTGGAGAATGGCAGAGGCCTTGGCAGGTTCGAACCTGAGACAGGGATTCTCCACAAACGGCAAGCGTGGCTCTTGCTGCCTGAGGCAAAAATGATTTCCTTCCCGTCTGGCATCCAGGCAGGGAAACAGGTGTCCTGGTTCATGGAGGTGAGCTGCCTCGGTTCGCCTTCGGGCAAAAGCCCGGCAGAAACTCGAAGTAAATAAATTTCCGAAGTATCGCCCTCGAAATATCGGGCGAAAACCAAGCTTCGGCCGTCTGGGGAAAAGGCAGGATTAGTATCCACTCTGACTCCCTTAGGTGGGAGAGTCAGTCTGTGTTTTTCATGCGTCTCCGGGGAAAGCAAGAATATTGCAGCAGGTGCGTCCGCCGAATCCTGATCGCAGGAAACTGCCAACCACTTGCCGCTGGGATGCCAGCACAGCATCCTGCTGAAACCCTCTGTATTCATCATTCGGAGTGCCGCAACCTGGCGCTCTCTCCCGCCATTGGCAGGGATCATCATGACAGCCGCCCTCTGGTCGTGATCCAAAAAACGCAGGAAGGCAATGGATTGGACATCAGGCGACCAGGCAGGACAGCAGTCGACATGCGGGTCAGTCGTCAACCGGCGAAGGGATTCAGTTCCAATCTGCTTGATGTAAATATCCCAGTTGTCCATCTTCTCCCCAGTCCAGGCAAAGGCCACCTGGTTGCCATCCGGGGAAAAACTAGGATTCCATTCCATGCCAGGATAGGCTGTGAAAGGGACAGGAAACAGGGCGGACTCAGGTTCGGTAGCTCCTCGACGGATCATCCAATACACAGTGCCGACCGCAACCATTAAGACGCCCAGAGTGACAACTGCCCAGCCGTGCCAGTGTTTCTTATTTAGCTCCGTCTCTTCCCCTGGCTCGGTGCCGAGTTCAAAGCCCCGCCCGTCGATCCCGAGCTCCGGTGTTGAATGATACTCGGGCTGCGCTTGAACAGTCTCCCTTGCATGGGGAAGCTGCGAAAGTGGCGGGGAATGTAATAGCTCTGTGGCTTCTGAACTGACAGCGTGACCACTTGACTCAAATGGCTGCTGACCCGCCGGATGGCAGGTCTGCGCTGCCTCAGCGGCTCTTGGATCGGCACTCTCCACCGGGTAAATGAACCGATAACCTTTCCGCGGCAGAGTCTCGACAAATTTTGGATTCTCGGCCGCGTCCCCCAAAGCCAATCGAAGCAACCTGACGGCCGTATTCAAGCTGTGGTCGAAATCGACGAAGGTGTCCTCGGGCCAGAGCTTGTGTTGGAGTTCTTCGCGAGTGACCACCTCGCCAGGATGCTCCAGTAGTGCAGCCAGAATTTGAAAGGGCTGTTCCTGGATCTTGATCTTGTGGCCGTCTTTGAAAAGCTCATCGGAGCGCAGATCGACCTCAAATACTCCGAAGTGAATGATCATGGGACGATCAGCTGACTCCATGAACGCCCCCTTTTGATAGACGGGAAACGGGAAGAAACGAAGGGAAAGGGAAACTGCCTGATGACCGAGGCTATTCTACTCCGATCATTGGTATCGTTCAAGGGCCTGGAGACGCCGCGGGTGCAATCAAAAGTGGCGGAAGAGGTGGGCATCGAAAGCCTGGCCTGAAAGGCCAGAATAGCTCAGCCCAGGGCAGAGCGAGTGTATGTCACGAGCGCCGCCCTGGGTCAATGAACCCGATAACGATTCTCCCCGTGCTGGCGTGGGGAGGCTGCCCACGCCAGCACGGGAAACACACAATGACGAAAAGGAATCCTTAACCCAGGACGAGGTTCGCCCTGGGATCGGAGTTGTCCAGCACTTTTTAGCGCCGAAGGGGGCGTCACAAGGACACATAACGACGTCTTCTGTCGCCCATTCAGGGCTTAAAATATTTAGGGGGTTCTTCTACCCAGGGCGACGCGATGGCCCTTGGCCCCCGCTTGCCCTGGCCTGGATTATGTCGGCCTTTCAGGCCTTTCAGCTTGACACCATAGAGGATCTCACTGGAGGCCGAGGACGACAACGAGCGCGCAGACGAATCCAAGATCGGGGGGAATTAGCGATATCTACGGATTAATTTATTTTCTCTAGCCGGAGCGATGTCCGCCTTTGGGACCTGATCGTAATTACCTCGTCCTTAATCCCTCCGTGTAGTCACTCGTGATCGAACCAGCTGAATGGTTTTGGAGGAGACCCCGACTAACCGTCTTTAAGCTTGAACGAAAATCTGCTGATCTACACCACTAAATTACAGCAGATCACCCAATTAGCTGCTGACTATTAACTGATTCTTTCCTGACCATCAACTGACTCTCAATGCATTGAGCTAGCTGGTCATCTGGCCGAGACTGGCGTCGTCTCGAGATTCCTATAGAGGTGAACGCCATGAACAGGTCTCTCAAAAAACAACAGCGTCTTCAATTAGTGCTTTGCGCAGCGTTCTGTTGGTCGGCATGGCAGGCTAAGATCAGCTTTCCTCAAGAGAACTCCTGGCAAAAGGCCATTGAGGAGGGGAATCAGCATCGCGTACAGGGACGCTTCGCCGAAGCCGAGAAGGCCCATCGGTTGGCCCTGGCGGAGGCAGAGATGTTTGGACCTGAAGATCCCCGCCTGGCGGTTAGACTGAACGCTCTAGCAGATCTTTACCACGCCAACGGCCGATACGGTGAAGCTGAACCGCTCTATTTCCAGGCACAAACGATTTTGGAGAAAGCGCTGGGACCTGAGCATCCCACTGTCGCAGTAAGCTTGACTAACCGGGCTCGCCTCTATCGTCATCAGGGACGATTTGCCGAAGCTGAATCGTTGTATCGGCGGGCACTTGCAATCCTGGAAAAGGTGCAAGGGAGCGAGCGTCAGAATGTGGCCGCTTGCCTGGACGAATTGGGAATGCTGTACCTGGCGCAGGGGCGTTACCCCGAGGTTGAACCGTTGCTCCAACGGGCGCTAAGGATCCAGGAGGAGAAAGGGGGAGGCGATCATCCCGATGTGGCTGTGACTCTCAATAACCTGGGAATGCTTCGCAGAGCTCAGGGGCATTACACCGAAGCGGCATCCCTCTTTCAGCGGGCACTTTCCATCAGAAAAAAGGCCTTGGGGCTGGAG
>JBGPHY010000006.1:0-30845 GCA_041484625.1 Terriglobia bacterium
CCTCAAGAAGGGGTCTGACAGCAGAGAACTGCTGCAGGAAGTCTGCGATTGGGTGAGGAGTTGCACAGGGGCAGTCCAGCAGTCCGAGGGGGTGGAGCGGGTTGTCTAAGATTCTATTGGTGGAAGACAACGAGATGAACCGAGACATGCTGTCGCGGCGTTTGGAGCGGCAAGGATACCAAATCGGGACGGCCACAAATGGGGAACAGGCGCTGGATCAGATTGAAAAAGAATCATGGGACCTGGTGCTGTTGGACGTGACCATGCCGGGGCTAAGCGGATTAGAGGTGCTAGAGCGAATTCGATTCAAAAAGAATCCAACCGAACTGCCGGTAATCATGGTAACGGCCCGGCAGGAAAGTGCTGACATCGTGGGGGCCCTGGAGCTGGGGGCCAACGATTACCTGACCAAGCCAATTGATTTTGTGGTGGCCCTGGCGCGGATTCGAACCCAGTTGTCCCACAAACAGGCTGAGGCTGCGTTACGGGAAAGTGAAGAACGATATGCCCTGGCCTTCCGTGGGGCCAATGACGGACTCTGGGACTGGAACCTGAAAACGAATGAAATCCATTTCTCGCCGCGATGGAAATCGATGCTGGGATGGGAGGACCACCAGATCGGAAATAACCCGGAAGAATGGTTCCAGCGCGTGCACCCTGAGGATTTGGGCAAACTAAGAGAAGCGATTGCCAGCCATTTGGCGGGAATGTCCCCCCACTTTGAACACGAGAATCGAATGCTGCACAAAGATGAGACATACCGGTGGATACTCAGCCGCGGGTTGGCAGTTCGAGATGCGAGCGGAACGGTCACTCGCATGGCAGGGTCTCAGACCGACATTACGGAAGGCAAGGTTTGTGATGCGCTGACAGGACTGCCGAACCGGGTCCTGTTCATGGACCGGTTGAGCCGCTCCGTGCAACGTGCCAAAAGACGAAGAGAGTATCTGTTTGCTGTGCTGGTTCTCGACCTGGACCGCTTCAAGCTGGTTAACGACAGCCTGGGACACGTGCTCGGCGACCGGTTGTTGATTGAGGCAGCAGGCCGGTTGGAATCCGGTCTGCGCTCCCTCGATACTGTGGCCCGTACCGGCGAGAACACGGTGGCTCGCGTAGGAGGAGACGAATTCCTGGTGCTTCTCGAAGACATTAAACACGTTAGCGATGCCATGCGGGTGGCTGAACGCATTGGGAATGAGCTTTCCAAGCCGTTCAGCTTGAACGGCCACGAGGTAGTGGTCACTGCCAGCATGGGCATTGCCCTTAGTGCAACGGGATACGACTGCCCGGAAGATCTGCTACGGGATGCCGATACGGCCATGTACCGGGCCAAGGCATTGGGCAAAGCTCGCTTCGAGGTTTTCGATACCCAGATGCGCGATCAGACCGTATCCCGGTTGCAGTTGGAAATGGACTTACGGAAGGGCATAGAGAATCAGGAATTTGAGAACTTCTACCAACCCATTGTCTCCCTCTCCACCGGTCAGATTGTCGGGTTTGAAGCACTGGTGCGTTGGCACCATCCCCAGCGGGGACTTGTTTTTCCGTTGGAGTTCATTCCGGTGGCAGAAGAGACCAGCTTGATCTTCCCTTTGGGCCAGTGGGTGCTGACTGAGGCCTGCCGTCAGATGCGAATCTGGCTTGAGCGCTTTGGTGCCAGCCGGTCTTTAACCATCAGCGTCAACCTTTCCGCTAAACAGTTTCTGCAGCCGGACCTGATCGAGCAAGTCGGGCGGGTCCTCTTCGAAACAGGGCTGCCTCCAAGCAGTCTGAAGCTGGAGATTACGGAAAGTATGATCATGGAAAACCCCTACTCGGCAGCCACCACCCTGTCGCAAATGAAAGCGCTGGATATCCAGTTGGGAATAGATGACTTTGGGACCGGTTATTCTTCCTTGAGCTATCTCCACCGGTTTCCTGTTGACACCATGAAGGTCGACCGGTCTTTTGTCAGCCAGATGGAACTGAAGGAGGAAAACAAGCAGATCGTTGGGACCATTGTGGCTTTGGCGCACAATCTGGGCCTGGATGTAGTGGCCGAAGGGGTAGAGACGGTTGAGCAACTGGGCGAGCTGAAGCAGCTTGGATGCGAATATGGGCAGGGGTACCTCTTCTCCAAGCCGGTGAAGCGGGAAGCTGCCGAACAGCTGCTCGCGTCTGGACCAACATGGGAGGCTCAAGAGCATTTGCCGATTGTGGATTTACCTTTCAATCGGTTGCCCAGCCATTGAAGAAAGCTCTTGTTTTGATCTCGTCAAAATGGGGGGATGGATTGGCCCGAGGCGAAGGCGGTAGGGCGAACAGGAATTCATGGGAGTGCAGCAAGAGATGGAAGCAAAGCCGCGGGGCTAAGCTGGCCCTGCCAGTCCGTCTTTGAGTCCTCAATAGGCGCCAGGCCTTCCCAGCGATAGTCAGGAGATCCTCATTTCCTCATCATACTCTACAGCCTTTTCCAGCGCCTCGGCAATTTGGTCGCTCTCCAAGGGCCTCCCCAGAGCGCGAATCTCGCCTTCGAAACGGGCAGCAATCAGGAATTCTCCTCCGCCCTCTTCCGGTTGGCGGATTCGCAAGACCTTGCCGCTGACTTGGTATTTTGGCTGGACGAGACTCTCATCCAGTTCCTGGGGGCAGAGGAGCAGTTCCAGTTCATCACCAACCGCTACCGGCCATTTTAGCCAGAAGGCTATTCCGCCGGCACTGATGTCTTTGATCCTTGTCCGTTCGCTAATGGGCTGAAGAGACGAGGAGTTGCCTCTCACACAGAGAACCGAATCATCTTTGACTCGGTCGGAAACTCTCCGGTCCTGGCGTTTCTTCTCCGGCTCTGCCTCAGTGGGGGGGGACTGGGAGGGAGCCGAAGCGCAACCGACAAAAGGGCTTTCGTCAGCCCAATCCCTCGCACCCAAGGGACGACCGCATTCCCGGCAGGTAGCGATTTTGGAAGGAATCTCCAAGGTTAATCCACTTGCCGTCCCTGAACCGTTTCCTTGCGGCAATGAGCAATAGTGCATCAGGATCCTCCGCTGGCCAGTCTTTTCGCACCTTCACCAAGGGGGCATTCATTCAACTGATCACTGGCACAGCCCCGGCGAAAAGAGCGCCGGACTCCGCGAGGAGGAGCCCGGCGCAGAGTGAGAGGAGAGAGGCCGTGCTTCAACAGTCAGCTAGGTCTACTCCAGAACCTGGAAGGTTGGGGGCTGTCACATCTCATCCTCCCCAAACCCAGGTTCTGACTTGGGGGACGCCTTTCGATTCCTGCTTATGAGTGCCAGGAGTTTCAGTCATGGCCTTTAGTCGCTTCCTTTTGCGCAACTCCTTTTGGTTTTCGGTACTCCTACGAGCCGACTATCATGCATCGGACCTGCCATTTCATGACAAAAATAAGTCTTTCATAATCAACAGATTATTAAAGACCGATGAATCCCTGAATTCGGGCACAATGTCTTCATAGAGATAAACTCCAAGGTAGATCACTGAAGATCAAGCGGTTACAGCGAATGTCCGAATATCGGACAATTCGTCTCCACGAGGTCAGGCTAAAGAACGATGGATTTCTTGTGGGATTCCCTTATGCAATAAGGGGGAAGCAATAGATCCCCGTGCCCGGGACCAAAGGGGGAATTTCCAAGATGACTGAGACAAGGAAAGGAAGTGCCACTTCGGACTTCCAGAGCACGAGGAGAAATCTGTCTTCATGTAAGACGGTTCCGACCCACAAGGATGAGTTGCACTGTACTCTTGACTATCCCAGCGCATTGACAATGCCGATAAAACTCGTCAGGAGAATATCAAGGAGTCTCAAGATTCTTTCCAGCTGAAGGAGTCCGACTCTAATGGGAATCCAGACATTCGGTCCGAATTTATGACGAGCTGTTCCCGCAAGACAGTGCCCGTGGTGGAGCCAGTCCCGGGATTATCTCAAGGCAGGTCTACGTGAAAAGCATGACTTCGAAGGTCACGAGCCAATTGGCCACTCATTTGCCGGAGGAGGCGTAGTGGAGATAAAAGGATGAAATCTCCGGCCTGAACAAGATTCCTACGCTTGGGAGGTGTTTCCACCGGTGAAGTCTCTGGAGACTAGGGAACCGCCGCGGCTGGAACCTCTTGTTTGTCCGCTCGGGGATAGGGAAGCACGATCCGCCTTGTGAGGAGATGTTGCAGTTTGGACAAGATCCTGTTGGTGGAAGATAACGAGTTGAACCGGGACATGCTGTCACGCCGCCTGGAGCGGAAGGGTTACGAGGTGGTAGTGGCTGCCGATGGACAACAGGGCCTGGAGCTGGCCGAGCTGGAAAAACCGGCACTGATTCTTATGGATATGAGCCTGCCGGAGCTGGACGGCTGGGAGGCAACCCGGCGATTGAAAGCTGAACCGGCCACGCGGGATATCCCGGTGATTGCCTTGACGGCCCATGTACTGGTAAGCGACCGTGAAAAGGCTTATGAAGCAGGCTGTGATGACTATGACACCAAGCCCGTCGAGCTCCAGCGGCTGCTGGCCAAGATTGAGCGTCTGTTGGGCGAGGAGGGCGGCCGATGAACAAGGAAAAGGGCCGCGTGCTCGTGGTGGACGACAACGAGATGAACCGAGACATTCTATCCCGACGGCTGGAGAGGAAGGGGTTTCGAGTCGAGGCAGTCGCCAACGGGAGAGAGGCCCTGGATCGCGTGGAAACGACAGCCTTTGATGTGGTGTTGTTGGACATCATGATGCCGGGTCTGAGCGGCATGGACGTGCTGAAGCGGATCCGGCAAAGGAAGGGCCCAACCGAATTGCCGGTCATCATGGTGACGGCCAAGCACGACAGTACCGATATCGTCGAGGCGCTGGAGGTGGGCGCCAACGACTATGTGACCAAGCCGATTGATTTCGCGGTGGCTTTGGCTCGTGTCCAGACCCAGGTTTCCTGCAAACAAGCTGAAGAAGCTCTGCGAAAGTCGCATGAAGAGCTGGAGCTCAGGGTTCAAGAACGGACGGCCGAGTTAAGGCAATCCAATGAGGCTTTGACAGCGGAAATCGTCCAGCGGAAAGAAACCGAAGCAAAGTTGGAGAAGGCCAAAGAAGCGGCTGAAGCCGCCAATCGTGTCAAGAGCGAGTTTCTCGCCACCGTGAGCCATGAGCTTCGCACCCCCATGAATGGAATCATCGGCATGTCGGAGCTCCTTCTCGATACTCCCCTCTCCCCGGAGCAGAGAGAGCATCTCGAGATGGTAAGGTTGTCAGCCGACTGCCTGCTTCGGGTGATCAACGATATCCTGGATTTCTCCAAGATGGAATCAGGCCGATTCACTCTCGAACCGGTCGGCTTCGACCTGCGCTCTTTGCTTGAGAACACGGTGAAGATCTTCAGTTTGCAGGCCCTTCAAAAGGGACTGGAACTCCATTGTCGCCTTCACCCCAACATTCCTGAGGCCGTCATTGGCGACCCAATCCGCCTGCGACAGGTGTTGGTGAATCTGGCCGGCAATGCCATCAAGTTTACGAGCCGCGGGCGGGTGGTGATCGAGGCGAAATCAGTGGCTGAGGAGCATCCAACCGGCGACCCGTCTGACCACCTCGAGAAACACCGGCCCAATGGCCACCCAAAACTCCACGATGGTGCTCCAACCTGCCTCCTTCAGATTTCGGTTTCCGACACGGGGATCGGCATTCCCGAGGAAAAACGAAGCGCGGTTTTTGATCCCTTCACTCAGGCAGACGGTTCGACCACTCGAAAGTATGGCGGTACCGGTCTGGGGTTGGCCATCTCCTCCCAGTTGGTGGAGATGATGGGAGGGAAGATCTGGGTGGAAAGTACATTGGGAAGCGGCAGCACCTTCCACTTCACGGTGCGCCTCGGTCTTGAGCCAGCTCGCTTCAAGTCCGAGCAAACTGCTTCGACCCGCCAAGCGCAGGCCTTATTGAATCGAAACCCCCTAAGAGTCCTGCTGGCAGAAGACAACGTGGTCAGCCAGAAGCTGATGGTTCGATTATTGGAGAAGCGTGGCCATCTGCCAATTGTGGCCGCCAATGGACGCGAAGCCTTGGCACTGATTTCGCAACTGGACTTTGACTTGGTCTTGATGGATCTGCAGATGCCGGATATTGACGGCTTAGAAACGATGGCAGTCATCCGGGAGAAAGAAAAACAGTCGGGTGCTCACCTTCCCATCATTGCCCTTACGGCCCATGCCATGAAAGGTGACCGGGAGCGGTGTCTCGAAGCCGGCTTTGATGGCTACGTGTCCAAACCCATCGACGCCAGCGAGTTGATTCAAGAGATCCGGAGAGTGTTGCCGGTTCTTGAAGGCATCGAAAGCAACTCTGTGGAGCCAGTTGATTCGGGGCCGCAAGACACTCAAGAGAATTACTCCCAGGGGGAGTGTTACCTTCCACCGACACTCTCAGGGGAGATCCCGAAAGCCGGAATTCCTATACCTGCAACGGAAAGCTAAGATGAACTTACATATCATCAGGTTGGAGGTCGCCGCGGGAAAACGGGTTTTGCTATTACTGGCCCCGTGAGGGGCGAGGTGTCTATAGATACAGTGAAATGAGTAATTGCCAGCCCCAGTGGGGTTCACTGTCTAGTGACGTGGACTATCGGCCCTGCTGAGGGGCGTAAGGCCATACACAATATGACGATCCGAAAGAAAACCCTCCTGATCATTGGCTTGACCCTATTCGGTCTGGCAGTTGCGCTCTCCGTTTCTGCGCGGTTCGTGTTGCTGAGGAGTTTTGCCGAACTGGAACAGCGGGAGGTCAAGAAGAACGTAGAGCGAGCTCTCAGTGCGATAGAGGATGAACTGGCCACTCTCGACCAGAATTGCCGTGCCTCTTCAATGTGGGACAAGCTCTATGCTTTTATGCAGGATGAGGATCAGGATTTCATCAAGGTCGAAATTGGCCAAGGGCTCACCAGCGACCCGGCTGCTCGTCGTTTGAATGTGGTTGCGTATGTCCAACCCTCCGGAAAGATCGTCTTTGGGGAAGGGTTCGATCTCAATCGGCAAGTCGAAACGCCGTTTCCTGATTCTATCCGACAACATCTGGGATCCTCAGGACCCTTGGTCAACCATGCGAGTGCCGACAGCAGCGTCAAGGGCCTTTTGTTGCTCGATGAAGGCCCGATGATTATCGTGTCGAGACCCATTCTGACGACCAACGGCGAAGGTCCCATCCGGGGAGCGCTCATCCGGGGACGCTATCTAGATTCGGACGAGTTGAAACACTTTTCACAAAAGACTCATTTGCCTCTCAGTCTCGTGGGTCTCGACGCCGTAAACCAACAGCCAGATTTCGAGTCAACGCGATTATCTCTCCTGAAAGATGGGTCCACTGCTGTTCGAACCCAAGGGCCAAATTCGATTGCCGGCTACTCCTTACTGCGGGATATTTATGGGCAACCGGCACTCATCCTGAAGGTTGACTTGCCACGCGAGACCTACAACAGGGGGCTGGCGACAATCAATTACTTTGTCGCGGCGCTTTTGGTCTCTGGCCTGATTCTCGGGGGCTTGACCATCGTCTTGTTTGAATCGACTCTGTTGAAAAGGTTGAGAAGTCTGAGCACGAGGGTGGCGGCAATCGGCCGCAAGGGTGAGTTGTCGTCTCGAATCTCGGTGGAGGGAGAGGATGAAGTCGCAACCTTGGCCAAATCCATCAATAAGATGCTCGAGGATTTGCATCGTTCTCGCCAGGCCGTCGAAGAGGGCCAGGAGCGATTCGAGATCGTCGTTCGGGCCACAAACGACATCATTTGGGATTGGAATTTGATCACCCACAGGATCTGGCGAAATGACACTTTCGAGAAGACTCTGGGGTATCCGTCGGGAGAAGCCGAGGCAAACCCCGGCTGGTTGTCACACCACCTTCACCCGGACGACCAGAACAGAGTCATGTCGAGCCTTTATGCGACAATCAGGGAAAGGAAGCAGGTCTGGTCAGACGAGTATCGACTTCGGCGTGCTGATGGGACTTATTGTTATCTTCTCGACCGCGGCTATCTCATGTATGACTCCGAAGGTCGAGCGGTTCGCATGATCGGAGCCATGATGGACGTGACCCAACAGAAGCATGCCGATGAAACGATACGACAGGCCAAGGAGTTTGCCGAAGCGGCAAACCGCGCCAAGAGTGAGTTCCTGGCCAACATGAGCCACGAATTGCGCACTCCGCTGAACGCCATCATTGGTTATAGCGAGATGCTCCTGGAAGATGCCCAGGAGATGGGGCAGCATGGATGCCTCCGAGACTTGAGGAGGATTCAGTCGGCCGGCAAACACCTGCTGGGCTTGATCAACCACATTCTGGATCTCTCAAAGATCGAGGCAGGCAAGATGGAATTGAACTTGGAGCGATTTGAGGTCCGGCTCATGCTCGACGAGGTTATCAACACCGTGCAAGCGCTGGCGGAGAGAAACTGCAACCGTCTGGTTGTGGAGTGCGCTGCCGATCTGGGAGAAATGGTAGCGGATCAGACCAAGACAAGACAGGTGTTGTTTAATCTCCTGAGTAATGCGTCTAAATTTACGGAGAACGGGAGTATCCGTCTGGAAGCACATGGTGTGGCGAGGGGAGAGAAAAAATGGGTCCAGTTTCGGGTAGAGGATACGGGGATAGGGATGAGTGGGGAGCAGTTGGGGAACCTGTTCCGCCCGTTCACGCAGGCGGATGCCTCCACGACACGTCGATATGGGGGCACGGGGTTGGGGTTGGCGATCAGCCGGCATTATTGCCAGATGATGGATGGTGAAATCACTTTTGAAAGCGAACTGGGCAAAGGTTCAACCTTTACCGTCTGCCTCCCCGCTGTGGTGGTCGCATCAGGCCATGAGCTTCCAGGAGAATCCGATGTTCCCTCCATTGCCCACCTGAATGACCGGCAAACACTCAGCTCAGATGCTTTCTGAAAAAAACTACTGGAATGCTCATCATCACCCCAAAAGGCTGGGAATCGGTTCATGTCAAGGCACAGCCTTCTCAGCAAGGTTAGCGATCCCCCTTCGTTATTGTCGGCTCTGAGGTTCTTCCCCTCCCTGGGAGAACTACCCCATGTTTGAACCGGGCAAGAAGAAAGAGTCTCCCGCATGAAGTCTCCTGCTATTTACCCCTCGTGGAGACATAAGGGGAAAGGTTCTCAACTGCCAGCATGCGCGGAACTCCGACTGTCCATGTTAGGAGTCGCCTTGATCTTCTGGACCACTACCTCCAAGGCTGCGACAATCCATCCTGAGGCTCTTGCCAGGGCTCAACCCGTCTATGAGCAGAACTTCCGCCAGCATTTGGAGGAACTGCGCGGGGGTGTCGTAGTGAACCCGGCTCAGCATCCTGGTTCACCAACGACGCCATTGGCCAGCTCACTTCCTGTTTTGCGAGTCATCCCGCAAGGCGGGGGGGCTTACTTTCCCGCAAGGTTCGAAGCTCCTCCTCTCTCCCCGGCTTTCTTCGTATTTGAGGTCGAAGCCAACCACTCCGGGCGGTTAATTGTGCATTTGGAGCCGGATCAATTACCTGAGAGCCTGGCCAAGAGAATTCCGGAGAAAGACTGGGCCAATCCTGAGCGTCGATATGACTTCCGCACCGTCGTGGAATTTCAACAAGGTCAGTGGCAGCGATTTGCGCTGGACTCCGGACGCCTTGTTCCCAATCTCCGGCCCTTTCGACGTTGGGAAATTTGAGACCAAACCGGTCTGGATCACGATACACACGCCTTTGTCGACGAGTCCTGGTGAATACACCGGACAAATCACAGTGACTCCCTCAAACGCGCCTGCCCAAATCGTCAGCATTCACCTGGAGGTGCATGGTTTCTCAATTCCGCAGGTCGGTCGCTTTCGGACCCAAGGACACTTTGCGCTGGAAGCGCTGCCCGAGTCGAACTTTCCAAAGAAGAGAAACCTTGGCCACTCGATCGCGTGAACGAATGGAACAGCCGGAGTTACACATGGGCAAATGGGGATGGTCTGCTGGTGTACCCGGGACCCGGAGGACAGCCCCTTCCCTCGCTGCGGCTTTCAGTCATGCGAGACGCCATTGAGGACTGGGAGGCACTTTTCATGCTGCAGGGTGCAGTGGAGCTGGCTGCCGAGCGCAGTGATCCGGCTCTCCAGCCCACCATCGAAAGAGCCCGCAGACTGCTGAATGTTCCTCCTGAGGTCACAACCGACTTGGCCCATTGGAGCAAGGATCCCGACCTCTACCTGCTGACTCGAAGGGAGGCTTATCGACTGCTCGATACCCTCCGCAACGTCCTGGGCAACCAGATCGTTGATAATTTCATTGATAGCTGCGCAGCAAATCGTCAGCGGTGGCTGCAGGAACAGTTCGAAGCGCGAGTAGCAAAGTTCACGCGGAATTAGCACTCCAACAGACAGCCGTCGCATCACGTTCAAGGCGAGAGCGGGAGCCGGTGGCACAAGTTGGCGCCTTGTGTCTCATCATTCTCCTTCCTCCTGGTCTTCCACTGAGGCAGTCTGCGGCTCCCTCGTGCCAATCCTACGCAACGTCGGCCGTGCAATATTTGCACTTCTTGGCAGCCAGAGGAATCGCCTCGGTGCACTTGGGGCACTCCTTGGTGGGTGCCGGCGGGGGTGCAGGGGCCTCCTTAATGAGCGACTTTGTAATCGTGTAAACACAGACGCCGATGATTATGAAGTCTACGATGCTACCAAAGAAATTTCCGTAGCTCATTGCATTTACCACCTCTTTCCCGTCAGGCGTCGTCATCTTCCCCAGAACGATCTTCGCCGATCTCCATTCACCGCCGGGTATCACCAGGCTGATGATCGGCATCAAGATATCAGCCACCAGAGACGAGACCACTTTCCCTACCGCACCCCCCATGATCACCGCTACGGCCAACCCCACCACCTGGTTCTTCAACAGGAACTCTTTAAATCCTTTAACCATACGCTCCCTCCTCTTGCTTGAATGAAAACTGAATGATGAGACCTAATTGGACCACTGGATCTGGGAATTCAACTTATATTGAAATTCCCCGAGCACGTCAAATGCACATTTGTCGGGCTATTTCTCACTGCGGAAAATTTGTGACGATTGGTTCTTGGGTGTAACCTTAGAAGAAAAGACCCGCAGCTGCAAGGAAAGTATTATGAAGAAGCCGGCACCCAAATTACGTGGTCGTGGGGCCCATTGGAATCCACCCAATCGGTACGAGACGCTTCACTACGATCGCGAAGACGACCCCCAGGACGTCGAGGGGCCTCTCCCCAGGACCCTGTTTCTCAAGGACCATAGCCGCACGCTGATCACCTATAATGACAGTCCGGATGTCGGTTTCAGCGCCAGTATCAATCCCTACCGCGGTTGTGAGCATGGCTGTATTTACTGCTATGCACGACCGACCCACGAGTATCTGGGTTTCTCCGCAGGTTTGGACTTCGAATCGAAGATCCTGGTCAAAGAGCAGGCGCCGGAATTATTAAGGAAGGAGTTGGGCTCACCGGGCTGGAAACCCCAGGTGTTGGCAATCAGCGGTGTGACTGATCCCTATCAACCCATAGAACGAAAATTGGAGCTGACCCGGCGATGCCTGGAAGTGTGCTGTGAATTTCGCAACCCAGTGGCAATCGTGACCAAAAACTTTTTGGTCACTCGTGACATTGAATACCTCCGCCAGTTGGCCCAGGACGAGGCTGCTGCCGTCTTCCTATCATTGCCGACCCTGGATGGGGAACTCAGCCGGGTCCTGGAGCCCAGAACTTCCCATCCCCACCGCCGCCTGGAAGCCATCCAAAGGCTTTGTGCGGCGGGGGTGCCAGTGGGTGCAATGATTGCACCCGTGATCCCGGGTCTGACAGATCACGAAATACCGTCCTTGCTGGCCGCCTGTGCCCGGGCCGGTGCGAGCTTTGCCGGCTACATCGCGCTTCGTCTGCCCCTGACCGTGGCACCTCTTTTTGAGGTATGGCTAGGCGAGCATTTTCCGGAACGAAAGAACAAGATACTCAACCGCATCCGATCCATTCGCGGTGGCAGGTTAAATGATCCCCGCTTCAACTCGCGTATGCGTGGACAGGGGTTGTTTGCTGACCAGGTGGCTGAGCTCTTCCTGGTGGCCTGCCGCAAAGCAGGATTAGCAGAACACGGTCCCCGACTGTCCACCGCCGCCTTCCGCCGTCCGTCCTCCCCGCAGCTCTCCCTGTTTGACTCCCAACCCGGGTAGGGGCGTGGTATGAACTGCGTGAACAGGAGCGCTCCTTAGCTCTCACCCTGCCGGTTTTGTCGGGAGAGTAGTACCTCAATCCAATCCGAAAGGGCCTCGCCCACAGTCCGCTTCATTTCCACCATTTCTGTTTGAGGACTGAAGCCTGCCTTGCCAAGGACCGCCTGGACACGCGAGGTGTAGTCACGCTTTTCCGGCAAGAGCCTGTTGTATGCGGCAATAGCCTTGTCGCTTCCGTGCCACAGGACCATGCTCTTGAGAATGCTGGTACCCACCGCGATATTTTGCTCGGGGTTCAGTAGGTTACGTTCCTGAAAGTTGAAGATTTTCGAATGAATTCTGACGTTCACCTGCATCAGTCCCAGATCTCCTGAAGGCGCCACTGCCAGGGGATTGCCGCCGCTTTCCACAACCACAATGGCGGCCACCACCGACGGATTCAGTTCTTTCTCCACGGAGTTCCTGGCGATGGCCAGCGCGTAGCGGCCCCGCTCTTCCTCCGGCAGGGAGGTCTGGGCCAACACCTGCCCGGCGGTTTTGCGGGCACGCTGGACTCGCAGGTCAATCACATAGCTATGAAGCTTCAAATATCCGGCAGTGAGCGGGATTCCGAGCAATAGCAAAATGGCCAATGCCGCCAGGACTTTCCCCCTGCCCGATCTCTTCTTTTTCCGCGGGCTGCGGGCAAGTCGAGAAAAGGGGAGTCTCTGCTGTCGGGAGTTCTGGGCCAGTCTTCTTTTCTTCCGGGGCATCTTGGAGGCTCGATCGGATCCGGTTGACGAATGACGGACCTGGACGGGATTCAATCCACCCAGAAACCTTCACTTACGGCTCTAATCGGTAGTTGGGAGCTTCCTTGGTGATGATTACATCGTGGACGTGGCTTTCTTTCAGACCGGCCGCCGTGATCCGAATGAATTTTCCTTTCTCCTTCAACTCCTGGATGCTTCGGCACCCGCAATATCCCATGCCGGCCTTCAGACCGCCCACTAACTGAGTGACCATGGCCGATAGTGACCCCTTAAAAGGGACCCGACCCTCGATCCCTTCGGGAACCAGTTTTTGCTCGTTGGTTTCCCCTTCCATATGGTAACGGTCCCGACTGCCTGCTTGCATGGCCGCCAACGAACCCATCCCTCGGTAAGACTTGAAACTGCGCCCCTGGAAAAGAACAATTTCGCCGGGACTCTCATCGGTCCCGGCAAACAGGCTTCCGATCATGATGGTGTCCGCACCCGCCGCGATCGCCTTGGCGAGATCTCCCGAAAACTTGACACCCCCGTCGGCAATGAGCGGCACTCCAAGTTCTCGGGCGGTTCGTGTACATTCCATGATGGCCGTGACTTGAGGGACTCCGGCGCCTGAGACCACCCGGGTAGTACAGATCGAGCCGGGCCCAATGCCAACCTTGACTCCGTCGGCACCACAACGGATGAGATCGGCAGTCCCCTCGGACGTCGCCACATTGCCCGCAACGACCTCGGTCTCCGGGAACCTCTGCTTCAGGAGCTTTACCACCTCCATGACTCGCTTCGAGTGCCCGTGCGCCGTATCGACCGCAATGACGTCTGCTTTGGCTTTGATCAAGGCTTCGGTCCGCTCCAGGTAATCCCCCGTCACCCCGATGGCGGCCCCCACCAGGAGTCGGCCATGACTATCTTTGGCGGAATTCGGGTATTGGATCTTCTTCTGGATATCCTTAACGGTAATGAGGCCCTTCAGGATGTAATCCTTGTCCACCACCAGCAGCTTCTCCACACGGTGCTTGTGCAGGATCGCCTGGGCTTCTTCCAAGGTCGTTCCCACGGGAACCGTGATCAGGTTATCCTTGGTCATCACCTCGGAAACGAGGAGATCCAGCCGGTTCTCGAAGCGCAGGTCCCGGTTGGTGAGTATCCCCACCAGTTTGCCGTTCTTGGTAATGGGAACGCCGGAAATCTTGTAATGCTTCATCATCTCCAGGGCTTCATGGATCCGATTCTCAGGAGACATGGTAATGGGATCGACAATCATGCCACTTTCCGAGCGTTTGACCTTGTCCACTTCTGAGGCTTGCTTCTCCAGGGGCATGTTCCGGTGGATGAACCCGATGCCACCCTGTTGGGCCAGGGCGATGGCCAGGCGTGACTCTGTCACAGTGTCCATCGCGGCGCTCACTATCGGGATGTTCAGCCGGATGCGGCGGGTCAGGGCAGTCTGCGTTGAGACCTCAGACGGCAGAACATCGGACTTTTGGGGGAGCAACAAGACATCATCAAAAGTCATCCCTTCCGGTATGCTCGTTTCGGACATTCCTTCTCCAATCTTTAACGATGTTTCAAGCCGCAACACTTCTTGAATTTTTTCCCACTTCCGCAAGGACAGGGATCATTGCGACCGATCTTAGGCCCGCGAATAATGGTCTTAGGAGCCTCCGCTTCCTCCCCGGGAGCATTCATGACCAGCGCTTGTTTCCTCTGGCGCCGCTCCATTTCCCGGACACGTTCCTGTTCTTCTACCGACTGGAGCAAATAGAGATAACGGAGAGCCTCCTCTTCAATGCTGTTCATCATCTGTTGGAAGGTCTCGAAGGATTCCTTTTTGTATTCGACGAGGGGATCGCGCTGACCGTAACCCCTGAGACCGATTCCTTCCTTCAGCTGATCCATGGCCAGCAGGTGATCTTTCCAGTGAGTGTCCAGGACATTGAGCAGGATGACCCGTTCATGCATGCGCATGGCTTCCGGGCCAATCATTTTCTCCTTGCGCTCATACTTTTCCTTTGCTTTGCCGAAAATGGCTTCCTGCAACTCCGTTCGAGTGAGTTCAGCCGGATTGATCTTCTCGTGGGAAATATCAAAGCCGAACTGGTGCACCATGGAGCGGCGAAGCGGGTCGGCCTCCCAAGTCGAAGGTTCTGCATCCGCCGGGCAATGGCGGTCCAGAGCATCAACGATCACATCCTCGGTGAGATTGAGCAGGTACTCTTTCTGGTCCGGTTCATCTAAGAACTTCTTTCGCAAGCCGTAGATGGTTTTGCGCTGCTGGTTCATGACATCGTCATACTCCAGCAGATGTTTGCGGATCGTGAAGTTGTGGGCTTCCACCTGCTTCTGTGCCGCTTCAATGCGCTTGCTGACCAGTCGCGACTCAATGGGAACACCTTCTTCCATTCCCAGACGCTGCATAATGTTGGAGACCTTTTCACTGGCAAAGATCCGCATCAGGTCGTCTTCCAGAGAGAGGTAGAAACGCGAGGAACCGGTGTCACCCTGGCGGCCGGCCCGTCCGCGGAGCTGGTTGTCGATGCGGCGGGACTCATGCCGCTCAGTTCCGAGGATGTGCAAGCCACCCGCCTGAATCACTTCGTCATGGTCCTTCTGGACCTCTGCTTGGATTTTGTTGAAGACCTCCTCCCACTGTTCCTGACTGGCCGAGACCGGGTCAATTCCCTTCTTGCGTAACTGCTCCTTAGCCTGAAATTCCGGATTACCGCCCAGCAGAATATCCGTGCCGCGCCCGGCCATGTTGGTGGCGATGGTCACTGAGCCTGCCCGACCAGCTTGGGCTACAATCTCGGCCTCCTTTTCATGGTACTTGGCATTCAGCACCACATGCTTGACCCCTACCTTCTTGAGCATGGCACTGAGCCTTTCCGATTTCTCGATGGAGACGGTACCCACCAAAACCGGCTGCCGCCGCTGGTGGAGTTCCTTGATCTCCTCCACCACGGCGTTAAACTTCTCTCTCTCAGTGCGAAAAACCACGTCCGAATAATCCTTGCGGACCATCGGCATATTGGTGGGAACGACCACCACATCCAGGTTGTAGATCTTGCCGAATTCCGCGGCTTCGGTGTCGGCGGTACCGGTCATTCCAGCCAGCTTCTTGTACATGCGGAAGTAGTTCTGGAAGGTAATGGTAGCCAGAGTCTGGTTCTCGCGTTCGATTTCCACCCGTTCTTTGGCTTCCACGGCTTCGTGAAGCCCGTCACTCCAGCGCCGACCCGGCATGAGTCGGCCGGTAAACTCATCGACGATCAACACCTTGTTGTCGGTGATGATGTAATGGACGTCCTTCTCGAACAACCAGTAGGCCTTCACCAGTTGTTGGACCGTATGGACCCGTTCGGTGACCTCAATGTAGCGATCCTCGGTATATTCAGGGTCGGAGGGATCCGGGATGATCCAATCTTCCATTCGATTGCCCGCCAGGAACTCGCGCCCTTTTTCCGTGATGTCGACGTTGTGGGACTTCTCTTCAATGACGCAGTACAACCGGTTGTCAAACTCGGAAAGCTGCTTGTTCGACATCAGCACCCCTTCGAACTGGTCGATCTTCTTCTTCAGATCGCGGTGCTGGGAGGTCAGATCGAGGTACTGGCGGTTTTTGGGGTCGCCCCGCTTGACGAGGAGGAGTCTCTCCAAGGTCTCGTCGCTGTAGTCCCCGTCTTTTTCAATTTCCTCTATAGCCTCCTGAAGACACTGGCTGATGAAGCGGGACTGGGCTTCTCGAATCCGCTCGGCCAGAGGCCGCATGGCGGTATAGTTTTTTTGCTGGGAACTTTCCACCGGGCCGGAGATGATCAGCGGAGTTCGTGCCTCGTCGATCAGGATCGAGTCCACCTCGTCGACAATCGCATAGTGATGGCCCCGCTGGACGCACTCGGCGAGGTCGAATTTCATATTGTCCCGGAGATAGTCAAAACCGAATTCGTTGTTGGTACCGTAGGTGACATCGCAGTTGTAGGCCTCACGCCGTTCCTCGTCATCCAGTTCATGCTGGATGACTCCCACCGAAAGACCCAGGAACCTGTAAATCTTGCCCATCCATTCCGCATCGCGTCGGGCCAGATAATCGTTAACCGTGATGACATGGACCCCATTGCCTTCCAGGCTGTTCAGGTATACAGGCATGGTGGCGACTAGCGTTTTTCCTTCCCCCGTTTTCATCTCCGAGATCTTGCCCTGATGCAGGACCCAGCCGCCGATCAACTGCACATCAAAGTGCCGCATCTTCAGTGCCCGCTGGCTGGCTTCCCGCACCACAGCAAAGGCCTCGGGCAAGAGATCACCCAGCGTTTCCCCCTGCGAGAGGCGGTGTTTTAATTCCGGGGTTTTGGCTTTGAGCTGTTCGTCGCTAAGCCTGGATATGGGAGGCTCAAGGCTGTTGATCAGGCCAACAATCGGCTGAGCCGCTTTGAGGTCACGCTCATACTTGCTGCCAAAGATCTTTTTAAGGACAGTATCAACGATCAATTCACAAAACTCCACACCATAAGTTCAAATTTCATATTATGAGGGGACCAGAGGCAAAGTCAAGGAGCGAACCGACTCCTGGCTGATGCCTGAGCGATTTGGCAAGGCGGGGATGAAGTGGAATCTTGCTCTCCAGGCTCATTTCAAATAGTCTTTCCCACAGCATAAGAGATGGGGATTTTTCGAGTACTCTCTTCCCTCGTCGCCGTTTCTGTCTTCGGCAGTTGGCTGGTCGACGACGAGGCCGCTCCAGAAGAGACAGGGGGGACGAAGCCTTGAACATCAACCCTTCAGTGCCCGGAAGGAGGGCCGATTGGAGAAGCCATGAAGATCAAACGAATGGGTAGGACTGGATTGAAGGTAAGTGAAATTTGCTTGGGTACTATGACCTTCGGGAGGCAATCAGACGAACCGACGTCTTTTGCCATCATGGATATTGCCGCCGGGAATGGAGTCAACTTTATCGACACTGCTGACATTTATCCTGTGCCCCCTTCCCTCGACCGGGTCGGACGCACCGAGGAGATTGTAGGGAAATGGTTAAAAGGGAAACGGGACCGCTTCATTCTCGCCACCAAGTGCGGCAATCGCATGGGGGAACAGCCCAACGACAGTGGGCTGTCGCGTAAGCACGTCCTGGAGGCCATTGAGGCTAGTCTACGCCGTCTGCAAACGGATTATGTGGATATCTATTATGTGTATCAGCCTGATCCCGAGACACCTATTGAAGAAACTCTGCGGGCCTTTGAAGACATTGTGCGGAGCGGGAAAGCGCGATACCTGGGCTGCTCGAATTTCACCGCATGGCAAATCGCCAAGTCTCTCTGGACCAGCGATAAGCTCAACCTGACCCCCTTGTGCATGGTTCAACCTCGCTATAACCTCCTGTATAGAGAGATCGAAAACGAAGTCCTGCCCCTCTGCCGGGATGAAGGACTGGGGGTGGTCGTGTTCAATCCGTTGGCTGCAGGCTTTCTGACCGGCAAGTACCAGAAAGGGAGTGAACCCCCGCCAGACACCCGTTTCGGGCTGTTTCGTGAACCCAATAGCCTCTACCGGGAACGATATTGGAAGGACCACCACTTCGAAGCGGTAGGGGCGCTCCTGAAGTTCTTTGAGCCCAGAAAACAACTATTAGTCCATGTGGCACTGGCTTGGGTGTTGTCTCATCCTGAAGTTTCTTCAGCTATCGTCGGTGCCAGCCGTGCTGAACAGCTCAAGGAAACGCTGGCCTGGCAGCAGGTTCAACTGGACGAAGAGGCCCTGCAATTCTGTAATTCGATCTGGTTTGACATGCCCCGGGCCACCGACCCACGTTATGCGTTAAGATAGCAGCGATATTCTTTGCCACGGCCTCATCGGAAGAACCGATGGCAAGTAGGCCGGAAGGCTGACCTGCTCAGCCAGCTTCTGTGGTCCACAATTCATCGATTCAATCGCCGGGGTGAGGCGGTTCTCCTATCCTGAGGCTGTGATATACTGCCTGGCCTATGGCATCGCCTTCCCCTTCAGGGGCCGAGGATAAACCAGCCCGGCCCTTTTCAGCCCACGCCTCCAGATTTACAGTCCTTGCCCTCCTGGTTTTCGGACTGGCTGTGTTCCTACGGTTCTATCATCTCGACGGTTATGGGCTTTGGTCCGATGAGTTTGTCACGCTCATGATCGTCACTACCAGGCCTCTGGATCAGCTGGTCCGCACCTGTTTCGAAATCCCGCAGCCGATGCCCCCGCTCTATTTCCTGCTGGCCGGAATACCTGTGAGCTGGCTGGGTGCCAGTGAGGTGTCGCTGCGTTTGTTTTCCGCACTTTCCAGCCTCCTTACACTGTTGCTCCTGTTTCAGTTGGGGAGACGGTTTCTACCTAAAGAGGTGGCCCTCTGGGGAACTCTCTTATGTGGAGTTAATTCCACTCAGATCGTCTATGCTCAGAACGCGCGGCCGTATGCATTCTGCCTTTTCCTCAGTACCGCCTCCCTATTGGCATTTCTGAACTGGCTGGAAAGGAGGAACCGCAGAAACGCAACTCTTTATGTTCTTCCAACGGTTATGTTGTTCTACTCTCACTACATTTTCTTCCCTCTGCTTCTCATTCAAAACCTTTACTTCCTGTGGAAAAAGCAAACCGGCCCGCGACTGGACCCGGAGAATATCGCTGAGCCGGATTGGACACATTGGATTGTTCTTCAGGGGGTAGTTGCCCTGTTCCTTCTCCCCTTGATGCCCCAACTTCATACCATCCTGCATTCCCGATATTCCCTAAACTGGTACAAGGAATTTCCAGAATACTCGGGCTTGTTTGCCTTCATCAACGGAGAATTCCTCTTCTTTGCATCTGCAGCCACAGCTCTGCTCGCCGGTGCCCTTCTGTTTCTGAGAAGTCTCCTGCGGCAGTTCCGACCTGAGTCTGCACTCCGCCTGAGCAAATTCGGAAGGACCGCCCTGGAAGTTCGAGGCTGGAGTGATGCGCTTGTTTTTTTCGGACTCTGGTATGTTGTACCGGTGTTACTGTTTTTCTCCATAGCCCGGGTACTTGGTATCAACCTCTTTGTTGAGAGATACCTGGTGCTGAGCTCTCTGCCCGTCTTTCTGCTTATTCCCGCTATCCCTTTCCTCCTCTTGCATCGGAACTGGGCTCGCCTTTTCCTGGTCATCTACGTTCTTCATTATGCCGACATGGAACCTGGCCACTATTACCGGCAGAAAGGCGAGTTCTCCCAGGGGGTGCCCGGAGCCAACGAGTGGAGGGAGACACTTACTGCCCTCAGGGACCCCGAGTTCCACTCCCCCTTGTTCCTCTTTCAGTCCCCTTTCATCGAATCTAATCAGCTCAAATTCGGGGAAGACCCGAAATTGTTCCATTACCTGTCTACCCCTCTGCATAGCTTTTATGTGAGAGAATTCAAACAGGATGCCGTCTTGATGCCGGTGCACTGGTGGATCAACAACGAGAGGCATTTGAGGTTCAAGGCTCAGACGAAAGCCCTGCTCCAGGGCCATCCTGACTTTGTGCTTCTTTCCACCCAGGAATTTTGGAACAACTTCTACCCATGGCTTCAGAAAGAGTTCTCCCAGCAGTGGGACATTATTGAAGTACGGGGCTTCACCTCCACGGGGTCTTTGCGGCTGAAGCGAGTCCAGTTGATCCCCAAACAGCAAGTATAGATTCTGCCCGCCCCCTTGGCAGGCCATTGCCATTTATCGGAACATCTTTTCCCATTACAAGCCAGCACTCCATCTAAGTTGTTGAAAAGAGAGGTGGCGTCTACCCATGGTAGCTTGGCCAGCGATTTGCGAATCCAAATCCATGGGGTACCCTGGAGGCGTCTCGCATCGCCTATTCTCCTCACGTTTTGGGGGGCTGACTTCGGGGGGTCAGCCTCCACCCTTGTTCACCTAGTCAAAGCCTGACATTTCCGGTAGAATACGAAGCTGTCAATGGCAGAAGGAGAATGAATGCCGAAGGATAGCCGCCACACCGCTGCTCGTGAGAAGGAGAACTCCAAGCTCCTTGTTCGGGGATTGGATACGAACGGCGTGACTTTCACGGAAGAGACTGTGACTAATGATATCAGTGAAACCGGCGTTTCCTTTTACCTGCGGACACCCATCTGGGTTGATACCCTGCTGGCCATCAAGCTCCGCAACAGCACTCTCTTTGGGCCTATGTATGACACGCGCGCCAAAGTGGTCCGAGTGAGACTGGAGACTGACGGGCGCCAGTTTGTGGCAGTCCGATTCGACGAGTAAACTTTATCAGCCCCTTCGCCCGGCTTCCATCTCCCACAGTAAGCCAGTCCACTGAGAGACGACTTGAGGTCAGAAGGTGTGAAAAATTTCGCAATTCCGGATGAAAGTTAGAGTCCTCTTTTTTGCCCGGCTGAAGGAACTGACAGGCCAGGAGATGATTGAGTTCGAGATCGAATCCTTCTCGAGAATCTCTGACCTGTGGGCATTGCTTTGTAAGCGATTCCCGGAATTGGAGATGATCGGCAACACCGTGATCTTCTCACGAAATCAAGAGTATGCAGGAATGCAGACCGAGATTCATGAAGGGGATGAGCTGGCCATTTTTCCCCCGGTCAGCGGAGGTCTCGACACATCCCCCGCCTATCCCCCTAACGCAGCTGGCGATGTCATTCAGATCGTCTACGAATCGATCGCCGTTGAGCTGCTGACCGGCCGGCTTTGCCAACCTGCGGATGGCGCTGTGGTGGTCTTTTCCGGGATCGTGAGAAACCACACGGGTGACCGACGGACGCTGTTCCTGGAGTACGAGGGCTATGTGCCCATGGCTTTGAGTAAAATGGAAGAAATCGCGCGAACCGTGAGGCAGAGATGGACCATTAACCGTGTGGGAATCGTCCATCGGTTGGGTCGACTTCAGATTGGAGAAATCAGCGTCGTGATCATCGTGACTTCGGCCCATCGGAAAGCAGCTTTCGAAGCTTGCCAGTATGCCATTGACACCCTGAAGAGGATTGTCCCTATATGGAAGAAGGAATACTATGAAGATGGGGAGGGGTGGATTGAGGAGGGATGGCCGGACTCCGAAGGGTGAGGCACAGCTTCCTGACTGTTCTTCCCGACTCTCTCCCAAGTGGGGGCCCGACACCAGCTCAGGCGCCGCTGCTGCCGCTGTACAACTCCCTGCCTAATCCTTTCATCGAACTGAATATTGAAATCTCCACCCAGCAAGTCGTTGGCTCGACGATATGTCCTGGCGAAGTTTTGTAAAGCCCCAGCCTTTAAACCTGACGCTGGCAGGATGGTTGGTCCTCTCGGCCCCTGCTTCAACACAACAACCCGGAGGCTCCAGTCCAGACGGTTACCGCCTGACGGTGGACGTCAACCTGGCATCCGTTTTGGCAACCGTCACAACCCCTGAAGGTGCGCTGGTGACCGATCTCCAACAGGAAGACTTTCAAGTGCTGGAGAGCGGACAACTCCAGACGATCACCGCTTTTGGCAGGGAGAGAGATCAACCTCTGCGGCTTTCCCTGCTTTTCGACAGTTCCGTGAGCATTGCCACCGAGATGACGGTAGAGAGGGAAGCCGCTGTGGAGTTTCTGAGGTCCATTTTGCGGCCCGTGGATCGGGTATCGGTATTTCAAGTCTCGGAGGATGTGGATGAACTGGTCAGGAGCGAGAACCGGATCGAAAAAATTGCAGCTGCCATCCGATCCATCAAGCCTCGTGGCGGCACGTCTTTGTATGACGCCTTTTACCTCGCCGCTGAGCGCATGTCTTCTGCCCAGGCGCGCAAGGTGATTCTCGTCGTCTCTGACGGTACAGACACAACCAGCCAAACCCTGTTGAAGGATTGCCTGAAAATGTGCCAGAACGCAGAAGTGTTAATCTACGCACTGGTGGTCCAACCCATCAAAAGTGAACCGGGGCGAAACCTTGGGGGTGAGCATGCTATGATCTACCTTTCTGAGAAGACGGGGGGAAGGTTTTTCAAGGTTATCTCCCCGGAATCCTACCGAAGCAGTTTGGCTGCGATCAGCCAAGAGCTACGAACTCAATATTACTTCGCCTGGTATTCCAGGAATCGATCGGGAGAAGAAGAATTCCGTAAGATCGAAATCAAAGTGAGTCGCCCCAACTGCAAGGTCAGAGCCCGGGAAGGGTATTACACCAGGAAATAAGCGGCGTGGCCCTGTCGGGATTTTCCCCCTCGACAGGATAGAGAGCGACGTTGGAGGCGGGAGAGTTCGGCTGGGGAGAGCTCGAAGGGATTATTTTCGAGAGTGTATGGTGAAGGGTGCGTCCCTGGTATGGCTAGAGGACTTCCAAAAATGACAACTCGGGAGGTCGAGTGTCTCCAAGAATCCGCATAGGGAAAGTCTCGCTCGTCCATCCACCGCACAAGGTGTCAGCGGAAACCAGCCGGCAATACCTGGAACATTGGCTGAAAGAGCGCCATGCCGACAGCCGGTTGATCGAGAAGCTGAGTTCCATCCTGGAGAAGACCCAGATCCGCCATCGCTATATCCTGCTGCCCCCGGAAGAGGTCTTGCGCGAGAGGGATTTTCATACCACCAACTCTCAATATGTCCAGGCCTCCATCGAACTGGGGACCCGGGCGGTAGAAGAAGCCCTGTCACTCAATCGCCTGAAGCCGGCGGATGTAGATATGTTTATCAGTGTCTCCTGTACCGGATTCACCATCCCCGGCGTAGATGCGCACATCATGAACCGATTGGGGATCCAGGCCTCGCGCATGATCCTAACCGAGCACGGTTGTGCCGGTGGGGCCGTGGGGATGATCCGAGCCTGGGAGTATTGCCGTGTCTACCCCCAGCGGACGGTGCTGCTGCTCGCCCACGAGTTCTGCTCTCAGACCTTCCTCCTGAATGACCTCAGCATGACTAATATCATCAGCTCCACACTGTTCGGGGACGGAGTGGCCGCCACTCTCATCTCCTCAAAACTCAGTGACCCATCTCCACTACCATCGATCCAGGCTTGTGCCACACGCTTCTTTCCGGACACCCTCGATTACATGGGGTTTGAACTCCGCAACGAAGGCCTGCGGATCATACTCTCTCCAGAAATCCCTTCCTTCCTGAAAAAGAACATCCAGCCCACCGTCACCAGCTTCCTGGAAGAGTGCGGAGTGAGAACTTCCGACTTGAGACATTTCATCCTGCACCCAGGAAGCATCCGTATCGTTGAAATCATTGGAAAGCAACTGGCGCTGACACCTGCAGATCTGGCACCGACACTCACAGTGCTTCTGGACAAAGGTAACATGAGCAGTGTGACGGTCCTAGCTGTCTTGCAGGAGATTCTCCATAGCTCCTCCCCACAAAATAACGACCTTGGACTGCTGGCCGCATTCGGCCCCGGATTCGTAGCTGAATTGGCCCTCTTCCGGTTCGAATGAACTCGGGTTTCGGAGTGGGGGGATTGACGGCTTGAAGATTAAATCCCTGCTCGCCGAGAAGCTGTGAAAAAATTGCGCCGCCCTTTGGGTGGGGAGGGCGAGGCTCCCGCCGAGCCACGGCGGATTAAGCACTTACGGCGAGGAGGCTCGCCCTCCCGAATTTTTTCACACCTTCTGGGGGCCAGGGGGTTGTTCATCCTGCCCATCCTGTCTATCCTGTTTATATCTTTTGCCTTTTCGCCTTTCTCTGTGCTCTCTGTGTCCTCTGTGGTGAATTCCCTCCGCCTTTATTCGCGTCTATTCGCGTGCATTCGCGGCTGATTTTAGGCCTTGGACTTTAGACTTGAAGCGCGGCTCGCGGGGACAATCCGCTGGATTGTCCCATGGCTCGCCCTCCCTGTGCGGCCTCTTGGTGTCTTGGTGCCTTTGTGGTGAGAAACCCGGACTGGCCCCTGAAACCCCGCACCTGTTTCACAGCGGCAGGCGCAGCCGCGCCTCACATCCGCGCCGGTCGCGGCGATTCTCGAGGGTGAGACTGCCTCCGTGACCCTCGGCAATCTGACGACAAAGCACTAATCCGATGCCTGAGCCTCCGGGCTTGGTTGTAAAGAACGGAACAAACAGGTTGGTGGTGTTGGCCAAGCCAAGACCATCGTCCCGCACATAGACCTCCACGTGGAACGGGCCCTTCGCCCATCCCACAGTCACGCTCCCTCCAGTCTCCAAAGTAGCATCCACGGCGTTTCGGAGAAGATTGATCAGGAGCTGTTCCAGTTGATCTCCATCGGCCTGAATTTTAATCGCAGGTCCAGGTTCTACTGCAATGTTAAGGCGGGTTTCCAAACCTGCCACCCGACGAATCCAATTTTCAATCTCCATTGACTCCAGTCGAGGGGGTGGCAGCTTGGCCAGTCGTGCATAACCGACCATGAAGCGACTCAGGGCTTCCGATCGTGAAGCGATGACAGAAAGGCTCCGCAACATATCGTCTTTCCAGTCGGGAAGCAGAGGATCGCGTCGCAGCAGGCTCTCCATGCTTCCTGCCATCGACTTGATGGGAGTCAGCGAGTTGTTGAGTTCGTGTCCCAGGACCCGGATGAGGCGTTGCCAAGCTTGACGTTCTTCTTCGCGGAGAGGACGGCTCAAGTCAGCAATGACCAGCAAATGGTGAGGGCGGCCGCCTTCCCGGAAATGACTCCGCCGGACTCCCCAGCGGCCTGAAGCCCCGGGGAAATTCATGGAAATGATCCCGGTGACCTCTTCTTTGAGGCACTCCGCCAGCCCCAGCTCTTCGGCCCGACGTCCCAGCAGCCGCTCGTTGGACTGGGCCAGCAAGCGCTCTCCGGCCCGGTTGACAAGTCGCAGCCGCTGATCCGTGTCAAAAGTGAATATGGCGACATCGATTTCCGCCATGACCGTGCGTAACAGCGCGGTGGCTTCCAGGGCCCCCAGCCGTTGCTCCTGCAAAACCTCCGCCAAGGTGTTGACCTCAAACATGACATCTCCTAAAGCGTCCTTGTTCAGAGCCGTCCGAGCCCGCAGGGAGAAGTCACCTTCACGAAGGGCAGCCAGCAGGTTGGAGATCAGTTGTAGTGGAAGCACCACCCGTTCGCGCAAGGCAAAGGCAATACCGAACCAAAAGCTCACCACAAACACAGTCAGGGTCCATTGAACCTTGGGTGTGTAATCGCCAAACCAGAGTAGCAGCAGAGCCACCAGCCCTCCTGGCAGCCCTGCCAAAATACTCAACAGCAGGATCCGGCGCTCATAATTGGATCTTGAATGCTGGAGTTTGGGTTTTGGATTTTGGATTCTGGGCTCCCGGTTGGCCACCTGAATATCCGAACTCCCTGGCGGGAGTTTGGAATCAAGCCCACCAACGCCTGAACCGGCCTCTTCCGATGTTGTTTGATTGGGCAAGGATAAACCCGTCAAAGCTCACCACCCAGGCGCCAGAACACATGACTTACAGCCGAATCAATAGGGGATTCCGACAGGTCCGGGGAAGAGGATTCCCCGCGTTTGTGTGTCCTGGTGGTTTATTACAGCTTGTATTTTTCCAGTCGGCGGTAGAGTGCGCTGCGGCTCAGGCCCAGCATTTCCGCCGCGCGGCTGACGTTGCCCTCGCAGCGTGCCAGCGCTTTCTTGACGAGAAAAGCCTCTACTTCCTCCAGGCTCATGTCTTCGATGCGGTAAGAAGTGTCCCGAGCCGGGCGGAGCCCCAGGTCATACGCTTTCACCATACTGCCCTGGGCCATCAGCACTGCGCGCTCGATGCAGTGGTCCAATTCGCGGACGTTTCCCGGCCAGGGGTGTCCCAGTAGAGCCTGCAGTGCCGCCTCCTCGAATCCAGTGAGGCTCTTGCGATAGTGCTGGGAATGACGTCCCAGAAAGTGCTGAGCCAAGAGAGGAATGTCCTCGCGCCTTTCGCGGAGCGCAGGCAGGCGGATTTCAATGGTATTCAACCGGAACTGGAGGTCCTGGCGAAATCGGCCTGCGGCCACGGCTTCGGTGAGATCTGAATTGGTCGCTGAGATGATGCGGACGTTGACGTGGCGGGTCTTCGAGGATCCTACCCGCTCAAAGTTTCCTGTCTCAATGACCCGCAGCAACTTCGCTTGCTGGGACAATGGCACATTGGCAATCTCATCCAGAAACAGCGACCCACTGTCAGCCATCTCGAAGCGGCCCACCCGGTCGCTCTTGGCATCGGTGAATGCTCCTTTCACATGGCCGAAAAGCTCACTTTCGAAAATGCCTTCAGAGAGCCCACCCGCGTTGACGGCTACCATGGGCTTACCAGCCCGCACGGAGACGGCGTGGAGCGACTGGGCGACCACCTCTTTCCCCGTACCATTCTCTCCCATGATGAGGATGTTGGCATCGGACGGGCCAACCCGCTCAATGATCTGGCGGACCGGACGCATGGCTGGGGACTCGGCAATAAACAACGGCCGTTGCTGCTGCAACATCTGGTTCTGGGCTTCCAGGCGTTGTCCCCGGCGAAGTGCCTCGCCCAACTCGATCTGGGTACGAACGATGCTGAGCAGGCGGGCGTTGTCCCAAGGCTTCTGAATGAAATCCCGGGCGCCTCGGCGCATGGCCTCAACCGCCACGTCCACACTCCCCCAGGCGGTCATCACGACGATCGGCAAGCTACTGTCCAGGGATTGGATGCGGGCCAACAAATCCAATCCCTCCTGGCCGGAAGTTGTGTCACGGGCGTAATTCAAATCCATCACCAGGACATCAAAGTCCTTGGACTCCAGCGCTTGCAGGATGGCGCTCGGGGAGGTGGCCGGTTCAATCTGGTATCCTTCACCTTTCAGCAGGAGACGCAAGGCCTCCAGGACATCCTGCTGGTCGTCTGCAATCAGGACTCGCGGGGATGATGAATCCGCCATTTTCATAAGGTTTCACCTGTCCACACCGTCAATTGACGGTCGAAGATTATCACATCCGCCGAAACACTATCAGGAGTTTTTCCTCGGCAGCTCAGAAGGTGTGAAAAAATTCGCCGGGTCGGGGGACCCGGCCTACATCTCGTGCCTCAGCCCTTGGATATCATTGTAGGCCGTTAAGGCTTTCTCAAAGCCTCAACCTCACGCGGCGTTTGGGCGCTAATTGTTCACCACCCAACCATCTGACAATTTAATGGTTCGGTTTCCGTAGGATGCATTTCTTTCCGAGTGGGTCACCTGGATGATTGTGGTTCCCTGCTCGTTCAGTTTCTTGAAGAGTTCCATAATTTCTTCCCCCTGGCTGGAATGCAGGTTGCCCGTGGGCTCATCGGCCAGGATGACTTTGGGGCTGGCGATGACCGCCCGGGCTACCGCTACCAACTGTTGCTGTCCGCCGGAAAGCTGGTTCGGGTACAAGTCCTTCTTCCCAACAATCTGGAATCGATCCAGTGTGTCACACACGATGCTCTCCCGTTCCTTCTTGGCGACATTGCGGTAGGACAGAGGAATATCGAGGTTTTCATACACGGTCAAATCGTCGAGAAGATGATAGCTTTGGAACACGAAACCGACGTTCTTATTCCGCAGTTCTGCTTTCTCCTTCTTACCCAGTTTGTGAACAGGCTTCTCCAGGAAGTAATATTCCCCGTTGTAAGCGCTGTCGTACATCCCGAGGATGTGAAGGAGGGTCGACTTGCCTGCCCCGGAAGGTCCCATGATGGAAATGAATTCCCTCGGTTTTACTTCCATGGAGACGCGGCGCAGGACAAAGGTTTTCTGAATCCCGTGTTCGTAGAATCGTTCGATGTTGTTGAGTGTGATCATTTGCTGTAAAGCCTGTCCTTTCCATGAACCAAATAAGCGTTCGAAGCAGTTTGTGGTTAGTGATTAGCTGGTAGCAACTTCTTCCAGAGTGAATGAATCATTTTCGGGATCGACGCCCTCCAGGCACACAGATCCGCAACTTCTTGTTGGTCGCAGAACCCGAGTTGCATACCCGGCGAAGGCTACGTATCGAACTCTGCACTCAAACCTGGAACCTGTCTCCTCAATTCACTGCCAGCACAATTACTGTGGCATCGTCCAGAAAATTCCCATGGCTGAATTCAGTCACGGTTTCCATGATGACTTCTTGCAGTTGAGAGGCCCCCAGTGTCCGGTTTCGGGCTAGAAGATCGCTTACTCGTTCTTCCCCAAACTCCTTCACCTGATGGATTTCTGACTTCGGTAACTCCGTCGGTAAACAGCAGCAACCGGTCGCCTGGTTGGAGCTGGAGTTGAGAAGGTCCCTTACGTCAAGAATCCGGGCAGCAAAAGATTTATTTTCCACCTCGAGCCGCCGTTTCTTCCGAAAGGTTATTCCATCCCGGATTTGGGTCCGCAGAATCGACAGCAACCTGGAGTTGTCCCACGGCTTCTGGACAAACTCCCGGCTCGACAGTGCTTCGAGGACACCTCCGGGAGAGGTAACGGCCTCGATTTGATAACCTTCACCTTTCAGCAACAGGTACCAGGGCCGTAAGTACATCCTGTTGGTCGTCGGCGATCAGAGTCCTTGGAACTTGCGTCGCTGACATCCCCGTTTGTATCATCTTTAATAGCCTCTTTATTGCCTCATTCCCCACGAGCTCGATTTGCGATGAAGTCCGTCATAATCGTTCAAGAACAAGCGTCGCCTCATCTGACAGCTCATTCCACCGGTCAGTAAGAGTGGCTTGTGCTTCTGCAAATAGCACGTATTCTACCATTGCAAAACAGGAAGTAACACTAGTGATTGCATAGGTTTGCGAAAGGAAGATTAGACCATCGCCACCACCGGTGTGTCCGTTTTTGGGATTAGGTGTTCCCATAAATGGGTATCAGCATAAACCCTGGAGGGCACCAGGATTCGTTGCCGGAATACCAAGAATCATGCGGGACAGGTTTTTCATGAACTGGCAGCGAACTATTCGGCGCCGCTTTGCGTTTTATCAGATGCAGAGCCCGAGGGATGATCATGTCCAAATTCGAATCAACTCTCTTCGGATGACTGGGGCTGAAAGCCACTGATATGGAACTGGATCGACTTTTGGAGAGCTGTCGCAGCGGGGATGAGCTGGCCTGGGAACAGTTGGTTCGTCAGTATCAGGGCAGGGTGGTGGGTCTGGCTTACCATTACGTGGGAAACCGTGAAGAGGCATGCGACGTGGCCCAAGAGGCTTTTATCCGGATCTATCGGAATATCCTTCTCTGCCGGGATGGGCGGATGTTCATGCCCTGGGTGATTCGGATTACCCGAAACCTTTCCATCGATCACTTGCGGCGCAAGGCAGCCAGACCCCCGACTATGGATATTCCAGTTGAGGAGGTGCGAGACTTGCCGGCTGAATGGGGCGATCCCGACCAGGAGTTGACTCTGAACTCCAGGAAGCGGCTGATCTTTCGCGCCCTTCGGGAACTGACCGAATTAAATCGCGAGATCATCCTGCTCAAAGAGATTCAGGGCTTGACTCTGGAGGAGATTGCCTCGCTCCTAAAGGTTCCTCTGGGCACCGTGAAGTCTCGCGCTAATCGTGCTCGACTCGAACTGGCTGAGAGGGTGCTGGCTATGTCCGCAGTGGGACCGAGCTGAAGGGGGTGTGATTCTATGTCCGGAATCAGTTGCCGTTTCATTGAAGACCACCTGGAGGAAGTCCTGGAAGGCACTCTCTCTCCTGAAACTCTGGCTTCTGTTCAAAGTCATCGGACCGGATGTGCTTCATGTCAGCGGCTTTTGGATCTTCTCGAGGGAAAGTGCCTGCCCATGGAAGTTGACCTCCCACCGGAATGGCCACGAGTTGTCCTGGAGCAGACTAGCGGGGTTCCTTGCAAGCGGGTCCAGACCCAGCTCGGCAGTTGGGTTGACCGTGAGCTAGCAACAGAGGAATCAGAACTGTTCCAGCAACATTTGGAACACTGCCCTGATTGCCGGCCTTTGTCCGAGATTCTGACCGAGCTCAAAACCGCACTTCCGGCCATGGCACAGGTAAGGCCTGACTCCGGATTCTGCGCTTCGGTACTCCGCGCCACCGTCGATGAACCTTCCTGGAGAAGCCGGGCGTTGAAGGGGTGGC
>JBGPHY010000007.1:0-28463 GCA_041484625.1 Terriglobia bacterium
AATCAATGGTGCTGGAGTCGGAAAAGGAAGGAACCGGACTTATCCAGATGGATATGAATCTTTCCACCTTTTACCCGGTAGAGCCTTGACTTGTGTCTGACCATGAGTGAAGCCAAGCAAAAAAAACAGCTTATTGCCCTATTGATTCTGGCGCCGTTCCTTCTCGCCAGTCTCTACTACGCGATTCGGAATGCTAATTCAACCACCGCCCCGGTCAGCGGCGCTTCAGCCTTTCGTTCCGCGGGACCTAGCCAGGATCTAGTCATCGAACGCGGCCGAGGCAGGGGCAAGAAGAGCGTCTCCCTCCTGATAGCTGACCCCACAATACACCTGGATAAGCTGGCCGAGTTTGATCCGGGAGCTCCCTTGAATGCCCGGAACATGTTTTCGTTTGAAACAGTTACTCTCTTGCCTGGCCAAAAGGCAAGGAACCGTTCGTCTTCCGGGTCCGACACGGGAACTACAGAAGAAGCGAAAACGAGACCTGTTTCGTCCGGCGGCCCGCAGGGGCCACTGCCTCTACCACCGGTTGCGATTAACCTGAAATTTTATGGGATCAAGGTCAATTGGGCAGACAAGAAGCGACAAGGCTTCTTTACTGAAGGTGAAGAAATGTATCTTGCAAGCGAAGGAGATCTGGTGGCAAATCGCTACCGGATCCTGAAAGTTAGTGATTCTTACGCGGAGGTTGAGGACGTCAACAGCAAGAGCCGCCGTCAGCTCCCGATGGCCGTGCAGTAAGCAGGGGCTATGGGCTAGAGACTGGCGTTAAGAGACTATAAAGCGGAAACTGGAAGCCAGAAACTAACGCCTGATCTCTGTTTCCGAGTCCTGATGGAATTGAACCTGACAATTTTTATCAATGCCATATGTTTCGAAAGAGCAAACTGACTCGTGAAGTCGGCTTCTCGATGGCCGTGGTGATGGTATTTACGACCATCCTGCTGGTGGGGCTTTCGGAAGCAGTCGTGAACTGGCAAAAGGCTATGCAGAGGGAGAGAGAAGAAGAGTTGATTTTTCGGGGCAAGCAGTATGTCCGAGCGATTGAATTGTGGCAAAGAAAGTTCCCTGGAAACTTGCCCACCACCATCGATGCATTGCTGAACACCAACAATGCGAGATTTCTGCGCAAGAGGTGGAAAGATCCTATCACTAATTCCCAGGAATGGCGTTTGATCAAATTGAATCCGGATGGTTCGATCTCCGGGTTGACCGTCGTTCCCAGCAGTGTCGGACTCCGGGATACAAAGATTCCGGGAGCTCCCGGCCAGAGCAAAGGCCTTCCCGGGGTTGGAAGTTCCGGGGGCCTGACCTCAACTGGCGGCACATCGACAGGTGGAACCGGACTCGCCGTTCAGGGAAATCCGCTGGATATGGGCTCAGTCAGGGCTTCCGATCCCCGAAGATCCACTCTGCAGGCCTCTGCCTCCCCGGTTCTCGGTGGAATCCTGGGAGTCGCCAGCAAGAGTGACAAGGAATCGTTGAAGATTTACAACGGCAGGAATAAGTACAGCGAATGGGAATTCTACTTTGTCGCCCGTTCTGCTCCACAACCCTCCACACCTAGGGGCCCGGGGACACCCCCCGGCAGACCGGGAGGGCCCACCCCTCCAGGGTCTGGCCAACCCCCCGGCAGCACGCCTTTTCCTCAGCAATAGCGCACGTTTCTAAATCGCCGCCCCATCGGGAATGATCGCCCATTTGGGAATCACAACAATCTTATCTCTAACGTGGAAATTCTGTCCGTCGTGGTTGGTTAGACCCTGCACATTGCGGATAATGACATTCCGGCCAATCCTGGCATTCTTGTCAATAATGGCATTTTCAATGGTTGAGTTATCGCCAATCCCGATGTTGGGGATGTTCTTGAAGGCATTCTCCTTAATCTCATCCACGGTCTCGTAATAGTCTGCGCCCATGATATAAGTGTTGGTGATAGTGGTCCCATGTCCAATTCGGCTTCGAATACCGACCACCGAATGATTGATCTCTGCCCCGTTAATGAAGCAGCCTTCGGAAATGACACACTGATGAAGGCTGCAATCGTGCATCTTAGATCCTGGCAACCGGCGAGTCCGGGTATAGATGGGACTTTTCGAGTTGTAGAAGTTGAACTTTGGGAGAGGCATAGTGAGATCCAGGTTCGCCTCATAAAAGGAACGGATAGTCCCGATATCTGTCCAGTATCCAAAGAATGGATAGCTCATGACGCAGCAACGGTCGATTAATTCCGGGATAACATGTTTTCCAAAATCGTGCTCACTGATTCCTTCTAGTATTTTAATCAGGAAATCTTTTCCAAAAACATAAATTCCCATGGAAGCCAGATAGGCCCGGCCCTCAGGGAAATCCTGAGCACTGAACTCCTCGCTGAGCCGGCTTTCCAGGCCAGGCAGATCCTCTGCCCTGGGTTTCTCCTGGAAATGAACAATGCGATTGCTTTCATCAACCTTCATGATCCCGAATGCAGAAGCGTTTTCCCCGGAGACAGGAATGGTGGAGACTGTAACGTCAGCCCGCGTGTCAATGTGAAATTTCAGGAGCTTTTGGAGGTCCATCTGGCAGAGCTGGTCACCGGAAAGGATCAAGACCAGGGACACATCCGACTCTGCGAAATGACGGATGCTTTGCCGCACGGCATCGGCCGTTCCCTGGAACCAGTTGGGGTTTTCCAGCGTTTGCTCTGCAGCCAGGATATTGACAAAACCCTCTGAGAAGCTGTCGAAGCGATAAGTCCTGGCGATGTGGCGGTTCAGCGATGCGGAATTGAATTGGGTCAGGACGAAAATCTTGCGGAGATCTGAATTGATGCAGTTGCTGAGAGGAATATCTACCAATCGATACTTGCCTGCCAGAGGTACCGCAGGTTTAGATCGTAGCTTTGTCAGCGGAAACAAACGATCGCCGCGCCCGCCGCCGAGCACAATGCTGAGAACATCGACTGGATTCAGACCCATCCGATCCGCCTCGAAGAAGAGAAAATGGCCACGCCCAGTTGAGCCGATTATAAGGGGACACTGGTGAAAAGGAAAGGTGAAATGGCCAAGGGGCCGGTCTTGACCCGCTACTTGGATGGCATGGGAAACGGAAAGAGCGATCGGACTCCCAGAACATGGGTCTTTGAATTTGAGTTCTGGTTGTTATAGAAGCCTGCCGTGCAGTTCAAGCGGAAGAAATAGGCATCCCCCACTTGGGCAGGATATCGACCCTCAACACCATTCAGTCCGCTGCCCGCAACCATCTCCCCATACCCGTCTAACAGGAGGTAAATTTCCTCCTCGGTCTCATGATGGTGAGGGAAATTGGTGCCTCCTGTTGCGAATTCCATTATGTAAAGACTCGACAGGACATGTCCTGCAGCAATCTTATCCCGAGTGCTCCTGAGGTCACCGATAAGAAGTTGGTAGAGTACCGATGGGGGGTGCCCGGAAACGGTCTGCTTGGGAACCTCATCGATGTTGGCTAGCAGGAGTTTGGGTGGTAACGAGACTTTCGTGCCTTCCGGTATCTTGAACCCTGCCAGGAGAACGCGACAATTTTCTGAAGAAGACGCTAGGATGCCGTGTTTGACACTCGGGGGGATGTACATGAAGTCACCGGCTCGCAGAGGGGCTTTCTGATTCTCACAATTGAGAAGGCCCCTTCCTTCCAGAACCAAGTAAATTTCTTCTTCTCCGGCGTATTGCACCGGCTTGCTGGCTCCCCCTGCGTCCACCGTCATTTCACCGAATCGGGCAATCCCCTTCACAATTTGGGCATCAGGCGTGCCGCTGCCAAAGATCGGCTTAAAACGACAGGTGGCGGTGCTCACATCGCTGGGCTGGGTAGCGGTTTTCGAAAGAGACCGCCGTAAAAAGGTCGGATCCACAGTCCGGTCGGCCGCAACTGTCCTGAAGACAAGAGAGGAAAAGATCGTAATCGTCAAAGCCCAAAATACTATGGACGACTGATGGGGAACGCTTCGGTCGAACCTCCTGGTCATTGTGTCTCGAGGATCCGCCTGATTCATTGCGTTAAAAACGGACCCTACGAGGGGGGGGCTTCCGATCCGCGCTTGACCCTCAGAGAGTCTTTCAATAAGTAATCGCATTAACATAGTTGCCATCCTCGTCGTAATGAGGCCAGGGGCCAACCCGACGGAATTCGGAAACAATGAAATCGTCGAACAGGGGAGTGGGCTCGAAATAGCCGGGGTAGCGCAAATGCTCTTTAACAACATCCTCGTTCAGTACTACTCCCAGACCGGGTCTGTCAGGGACCGGGATATAGCCGTTTTGGACAATAGGTTTGCGAACACCGGTCACCAGATCCTGCCACCATGGCATGTCGACTGCATGATTTTCCATGACAATGAAGTCTTTCAACGTTGCTGCCAGGTGAACGGCAGCCATACAGCCGACCGGAGAACCCGCGAAGTGAAGCACCGTCTGAATTCCATGCATGGAAGCGTAATCAGCGATCCGCTTGGTTTCCAGCAGGGCTCCGGATGTCTCCGGATCAGGTTGAATGATGTCGACCGCATGATTCTCTATGAGAGCCTGGAATCCCTCCTCCAGCCCGAAACCGTCCTCACCGGTCAGGATGGGTGTAGTTGTGGCTTCAGAAATGGTTTTAAACCCTCGCCAGTCCCTGTAGCTGACGAAGTCTTCGGCCCAGGCCAGTTGGAATGGTTCAAATGCTCGAGCATAACGAATACAATCGTCAACCGACAATTCGCCAAAATGGTCTGCCGCCAGCGGAACTTCCCAACCTATCGCGTCACGAATGGCTGCAATGTATTCGCACAAGTACTTCAGGCCTTTTTCGGTAGCTGCACCATTTTCGTGGACGGCTCCGGGGCGGTCTGCGACCAGGCTGGTGTACAAGTCCATTTTGAAAAATGTGAATCCCATCTGTTTGCGTTTAAGCATTCGCTGCGCATAGATTTTGGGGTCCTTATGCCCCGTCGTGTCGCAATAAATCCGGATCTTGTCGCGACCTTTGGACCCGATCAGCCGCCAGGCAGGGACTCCATAGACTTTCCCGGCAATGTCGTGCAAGGCCATGTCGACTGCACTATATCCACCGCCCATGCGGCCCTGGCCGGCAAAAGGCCGAAGGCTCTCCAGGATCGGCTCGATCTCGAGCGGATTCTTCCCCAGAATATGGGCTTTCAGAATGAGTGCGATTCCTTTAACTCCGGCATCCTGAACCTCACCGAGACCATATATACCTTGGTTCGTGTCGATTCGAATGAGAGGGTAGTCGTAATTGGCTGCAACCGTACATGCCCGCATGTCGGTGATCTTTAAACCGCTCGGCGCAGAAGAGGTGACCAGGGGGTTGGATTGGAAACTCCCGACGTGGGCCTCCACGCCAGGCACATCGAACGAAGATCCTAACCCAGCCATCCCTGCCGACACCTGCAGCCATTTCCGCCGACTGAGTCGAGTCTGGTCTTCCCGAGGGGACATAGTTCTCCTCCTGAAGAAATGTCACTTGCTCTGCCTGTCATTTAATTCGATCCAGCTGCACTCTGCAATCATTTTTCCATGGAGGGAGGCGATTAGCCCTTCACCAGCCTTCGCAATCGCCGGGCAGCCTCGGCCAAGGTTTCCTCCTGTTTGCAAAAGCAAAACCGCACCTGCTGGTTGCCGTCCGTGGAGTCCCGGTAGAAACTACTTCCGGGCACGGCTGCGACGCCAATCTCGCGGATGAGGTGTTGGACAAACTCAACGTCATTGGGAAAACCAAACTCGTGAATGTCGGTCATGATGTAATAGGCGCCCTTGGGTCGGTAGCACCGAAACCCTGCGGATTGCAGAACTCCTAGCAAGAAATCGCGCCTTTCGACATATTGGGTCTGCAGATGAAGGTAATATTCCGCCGGGAGCCTTAACGCAACAGCCCCGGCCTCCTGCAGGGGGGCTGCAGCTCCGACGGTAAGAAAATCATGGACCTTTCGCACAGCTTGTGTCAGTTGCGGGGGAGCCACGACGTAGCCAACTCGCCACCCTGTAACGCTGAAGGTTTTCGAGAGACTGTTTATCGTCAAGGTGCGATTCCGCATTCCAGGCAAGGTCATGAGCCGGACATGTTCTGCACCGTCATAGAGAATGTGGTCATAAATCTCATCGGTAATTGCCAGGCAGTCCCGCTCCTGGCAAAGCGCGGCAATCATCTGAAGTTCTTCCCGACCAAACACCTTGCCGGTGGGGTTATTGGGGGTATTGATGATGATGGCCCGGGTCTTGGAAGTGAAAGCACGCCGCAAATCATCAGGGTCAAACAGCCAGTCCGGAGGATGCAGCTTGACATATCGGGCTCCTGCCCCGGAGAGAATGGCATCCGGGCCATAGTTCTCATAAAATGGTTCGAAGAGGACCACCTCATCGCCGGGATCCACCGTCGCCAGCAACGAGGCAATCATCGATTCGGTTGAACCACAGCAGACAGTGACTTCAGTTTCCGGGTCAATCTCAAGCCCCTCGAGCTTCTGCAGCCGGTCGGAAATGGCCTGTCGCAGATTCTTGGATCCCCAAGTGATGGCGTACTGGTTGACATCCCGCTGAATGGATTGAATCGCAGCCTCTTTGATTTCCCGGGAGGCAGGGAAGTCAGGGAACCCCTGGGAGAGATTGATTGCCCCATATTGCAGCGCCAGTCGGGTCATTTCCCTAATCACGGACTCCGTGAACTGCTGCACTTTGGATGAGATCAAGGGTCTCAGAAGCAAGTGACCTCCTGGTATGAATACTGTTCAAAATTCATGGTCCAGAGTTCGAGGGGCTTACCTCGGAGTCGGATCGCGAGGCTCTTCATTTCTTCCTGCTGGTTCTCCTTTTACGTTCTCCAACAGGCTTCATGGCGCTCTCCTTGCCATATAACGCCTGATAGAACCAGTACCCCCGGCTGATAACCTTGACGTAGTTTCGGGTTTCACTGAACGGGATCGTCTCGACGAATTCAGCATCGTCCTCATAACTCCCTTCCTTCATCCATTCCTGCACGCGCTCCGGGCCGGCATTGTAGCTGGCCAGGGCCATTTCCATTTGTCCGTTACAACGGTTCAAGAGGTCCGCGAAATGATGTGTTCCGAGCCGGACATTCAACTTAGGGTCATGCAGCCGGGCCAGGCCAGGCCTGCCCATTTTCATCTGCCTGGCAACCATGCGGGCAGTTCCTGGCAACAGCTGCATCAGCCCGTGGGCATTGGCACTGGAGATGGCATTAGGATCGTAAGCAGACTCCTGCCGAATGAGTGAAAGGATCCAGTACGGATCGAGATTCTGACGGCGTGATTCCCGGACAATGATTGAGAGAAAATCGACAGGATATAGCATCTCCCACACCGTCCGGGGTAGAGAGTCAAAAGAAACGTCTTGATACCCCGGGATCAGTCGGCGCAGGGCCGCCATGGCTGGTCTGAAATCCCGGCCCAGATAATACAATCTCGCGATCAGGAAATTTATCTCGACGGATTCTCCATAGAGTCCCTGGCGTTGGAGTTCTTTCACAGCGAGGTCGAACAATTGAATCGTCGCAAGAGCTTTGACCCTCGGCTTGGAATCCATGGAAACTTGCTGGACATGTGACCAGCTGACTTCCTCATGAACCTTCAACCTCAGATCCAGAGGGTTAAACAGCCTTTCTAGATGTGAAGGAAGCTGCGAGGAACCCTTCCGGGGAATCGACGACAACCGTTTTCGGGCCAATAGGCCATAGTAACTGTTCGGAGATCGGCGCGACAAGGCATCATAGATCTGACTCGCTTCATCTTCCTTGCCTATCTTCTCGTCGCACCGGCCGGCCCAATAGAGGGCAGCGGCGATGTGGGGGGAATCCTTGTACCGTTCGAGATGCTCCTGGAACTTCTCAAAAGCCCGGGTTGGCTGATTTTGGCGGTAGTAGTACCAGCCGACTCTCCAGTGAGCGTCGATTGTGTGGATTCCTTTAGGGAAATAGCCCACGAGCTTTTCGTATATGGTGGTCGATTCACTGAAATCCCCATGAACCAGATTGTAGTTTCCCAAGCTGAAAAGTGCCTCTTCCAACCATTTCGAAGCCGGGCATTCCTGCGCCAGGGTTTCCACAGCCTGTTTGAACCCGGCATAGTCGCCCAACTTTCGGTAACATTCAGCCATTTGGAACCCGGCCTGAGCCAGCAGTTCCTTGTCTGTGCTCTTATAGGACCTGAATCGTTCGAGTGCTTCCCGAAATCGTCCAATTCCAAACAGAGAGATTCCCTCCCAGAGGGTCAACTGAGGGTTCCTGGAGAGTATCGAGTCTGATTGCTGGATCAGCCGCAAATCTCCCAGTACATCTTGGTATCTCTTGGCTAGAAAGAGTCGCTCGATCCGCAATACTTTCCACTCGTCAGGAGGTTCGCGTCTGAGGGTCTCATCCTTTTGAATCAGAGTGGAGAGTTTTTGGGCAACCACTGAATTCCTGTCATACAAAGGAAAGAAGAAGTGGAGTTTCTGGTAATTCTCCACGGCTTCTGCGGTTTGCCCCATTATTTCCAGAGCCCCTCCGCGATAAAAAAGCGCGTCAGGGTTCGTGGCAATATTAGGTATGTTGGCCACAGAATCCAGGACCGCCTGAGGTTCGTTGACAAGTAGACAGGTTTCCCAGTAAAGGGATAGGGCTCTGGCGCGAAAGGGGCTCTCTGGAAACTGGGAAAGAAATGCAGCCAGATTTTCTTTTGCCTCGGGGAGCTTTTCATTTTTGAAGAGCGATTCGGCCCAGAAGTATCGGACGAAATCTTCGACAACCAACGCCGTCTGCGAAGCTATCCTGAGGTAGGTTAAAGCAGTGTCGTACTCCCCTTTCTGGTAAGCCGAGTATCCCAGCAGAAAATAGCCTAGCCCGGCGAATTGGCGCTCCTTGGTTCTTTCGCAGAAATGGACCAGGTTTCGTCTGCTTGTTTCACGAGGCGAACTCTGGAACTGCCGGCAAATCTGCTCAAACTGCTGGGACGGACTGTCTGACGCCGGTACAATAGGGGGACCGGAAATGGCATCTAGACCGGGAAACTGCAAGGCTGCTATGAGAAGGATCTGTTGAAGTCTCATCAGCTGGGAACCACTCCACGATTTGTCTCCTGATGTGCATTACTGTCTGCCGCAAAGCCGAAGGCCAAGCGCTCCCATTTTAGCCTGAAAGCTGCTGTGTTCCCCATAAAATGACTCTGGAAAGACTTCGGTCACGACATGGGAGCCCAGGATGGGGTTGCGCCGGAGTCAGGGCTTGGTTCTTGACATCAGTGAAAGAAGCGTTGTATAGTTCCGGCCTGTCGTTTGGAATGGTCTCACAGGGCGGTTAGCTCAGCCGGGAGAGCGCATCCCTTACAAGGATGAGGTCGCTGGTTCGATCCCTGCACCGCCCACCATGAAGTTATCGTTTGCGGGGTCGTAGTTCAGTTGGCTAGAACGCTGGCCTGTCACGTCAGAGGTCGCGGGTTCGAGTCCCGTCGACCCCGCCACATTTGTTCCGGCCCTCGATGAGCCTGCCCAAGGAATTAATCACCTACCTCTGCAAGCGAATCACCAATGAACTGATCAAACGTGAAATGGTTGACATCAGGGACCCGGCATTCCTTCATGGACGCATCCATGCCGTAACGGAAGAAGAACTCGCCATCGAGGATCGAATTAACGAGGAAGTGAGGAACATCCTCAAGGATTACGCAGAAGAGATGAGGCAGACGGGTATCTCCTACCAGGAGATGTTCAAGAAGGTAAAAGGCAAATTGGTACGGGACAAGAAGTTGATCCTGTAAGGCATCCATGCGTCTGAGCAGAGAAAAGATAATCCGGCTGTCGCACGTGATTACCGACGAATTGGTCAGGCTTGACGAGGTCGAGTTCGTGGAAGACCGAAACACGATTCGGCTCGAAGTGATCAAAATCATCAATGAGGAACTAAAGAAGGAAGAGGCGCTGGACCAAGACGCCAGGAAGAAGATTGAGTCTCAAAAGAAGACTGTGCCGGAAGGAAGCTTGGAGTGGGAGATCCTTTACCGCAAGTACTACGCTGAGGAGATCAAAAAGCTTTAACTCTTTTCTCCCTCACCCTCATTTTTCAAATCCAGAACAGAAACGGCAGCCGATTAGGCTGCCGTTTCTGTTCTTAGTCTGCCTCTGCGGCTGCTATTTCCCTTGATTTTCCTGATCCGTGCGTCGTTTTAGAGTTGGACGATCATCATCTTTCGCGGCAGGCTCGTCAGATGCATCCTCGGTATCCCCACTGGTGCGACGTTTTAGAGTCGGCTTGTTGGATTTCTCTCCTTCTACAGGCCGTCTCCTATTCTCGAAGGCAACCAGCTTTGCCTTTATCTTGTCGAATTCCGAAGTGTTAATGACGTACTGCTCTCTTGATGGAAGGATCGTGGCAATTTCCGCCTGGGATTTCTCTATTCGGTCTGCGGTCGGGGGATGGGTGGAGAACGCCTTGGCCAGCTTGCCAGGTTTCTTCTTTTCCTGGGCCTGAACCTTTTCGAAGAATGAAATGAACGCCGTGGGATCGTAACCGGTCTTATACATGTACTGGAGTCCCAGATAGTCGGCTTCGGTCTCGGCTTTCCGACTAAAGTACAGAAACTGCAACAGGATCAGAAAACCAGCAACCTGGTAAAGGCCGTATCCCAACCCCCCCCCCAGGAAAATCAAGGGGATGGTGGCATAGCTGGCAATGGTTCCTTTCGTATACTGCTCAGTCCCATGCCTCGCTGCCACATGGGCTATTTCATGAGCCATCACTCCGGCTATTTCAGATTCTTCGTCGGCTGCTGTGATCAACCCTGTGTTGACATAAAAGAACCCGCCCGGCAAGGCAAACGCATTGATCTCATCAGAGTCAATGACCTTGATCGTAAATGGCACCTTGGAGTCAGAATTCTTGACCAGATTCTGACCAAGTCGATTGACGTATTCTGTGATCTCAGGGTCATTAACCAACTTGGCCTGTCGCTCAATCTCCTGAGCGAGCTGCTTCCCCAGGGCAATCTCCTTCTCAAGCGAGATGAAATTGAGATTACCCTTGTTGATATCCCGGTTTCCGATCTCGTCCACATCGGAATTCTTGGCTTTTTTCGCTAGGAGAGGAGCATCCAAACTTAAGCAAACCGCCAGGCAAAGAACAACGGACATCACCCCTCTAATTCGCTTCATTGGAGTACCCCTTTCAATTCGCAGGAGGAAAAGCCCTCTATTACTGATTCTATCACCAGACACTGGAACCAACGAAAAAAATCACAGTCCCCTGACGCTCCAACCGCTGCAGCCCATGAAGACCGCACGAGTGAGACTTCGACCAGAGGCCGGATAGTCTGTTAGAAATGCAAACCGAATAGAAGGTTGTCTGGGCGGTATCGATCTCGTCACGAACTCCTATCAAAATAACTGAACTCCTGAATTCAATCCGCCGATGGATAACTTGGGAATGAACTGGCTGACCCGTTCCTCACCTGGCCCTTTTTGAGAAAAGAACAACAGGAAAGCTCAAGGATTTCATTGTCGGATTAAACCATGCAAGTCAGGAAGGTCACAAGCGGTCAAATGTGGAAAAGCAATGAATCTGGAGATATTTACGTCGTCACCTCCCTCTACAAGGATGTCCTCTCCTCTTTTGCGTTGCTCAGGCCAGTTAGCTCCAGCAATGTCGAAAACAACAAGAGAGCGAAGGTGGTTAAGACTTCTTCCGGAGAGGAAATCGCTGGCTTCACTTTAGCGGACTTGGTCAGGAATTAAATAAAATAATCCCCCCCCGAACAGACATAGAAAAAATCCAACGGCGGGAACTGCACGCAGGGCGCCGACTGGTAAGACCCTAGCGATGAGGTTGTCTGGATGGTCTGCCTTGCTTCTTGGCATCCAAGGCAGCAATTCTAGGTCCGGCTCTGGCTACAACTGGTTTGGCCTTGACCGGGGCATGCTCCTTGCCCCTTTTCTTCCGCTGAAATCCTTTCAATACTCCTTTCTTCTCGGCTACGATAATCAAGTCGGTTCCGTTCTTGTCGTAGTCCTCAAAATTGAAGTTCCTGTAAAACTCCATCTTCTTGAACCCAAACGTCTTGAGCATGGCTTCCAGGTCATTCCGGAAGTAGGGGTAGATTTCAGTAGTCTGGACAGTGGATTCCCATCTGCTGTCGCGACGATGGAACCGGACAACGTTATAATTAAGAGACTTAGGGGAGAAATCCAGGACCCGGAAGAATAAGGTCTCCTCGCTGCCATTGCGGGCGCCGGTGGGGGGAATGAAGCGCTCGGAGTTCTTTACAATTTGATCGTAATTGCGGCTGTGCAGAACAAACAAGCCGCCTGGACTCAGGCGTTTATACATTTCTTCGAAGGCTCTTTGAACTTCTTTTCTGGACTTGAAATGAGGGATGGTGTCTCCCATGCAGGTGATGATGTCAAACCCCTCAGAGAACCGTTTGGACAGGTTAGCAACATCTCCAAGGATATAATCGACTGTAACCCCACAAGTTACTGAGTTCGCCCGCGCCTTTTCGATCATTCTTGGGCTGGCATCCAGACCGACCGCATCCAAACCCAGGCGACGGCAGAGAATCACATGGAAGCCGGTACTACAGGCGACATCCAGAGAACTCTTTAATTTGTAATCAGTTGTGAGCTTCTTGAAAAAGGCGCCTTCCACCGAGATTCGGGTTGGCCATGAGACCATCTGATCATAGCAGTCACTCAGCTGGTCAAAGAATTCCAAGGTTGGAAGGATTTTCCTGTCCATAATCCGACGGTCAGCACGTCCGCTGGCCTGAGCAAGACTTTTAATATGTGAAAATTACAATAAACTACCGTCCACTGCAAGAGAAAAACGATTCTTGGGATTTCCGGATCCGAGGGCTTCAGCTCGAGAAGAGAGGGTCAATTCGGAAGGATACCCCGGACCGGAACCATAGACCTAAATTTCGGTACAGTGTCTCAGAGGGGCTCAATGAGGTTGTATTTCCAGGGAGGACTTCTCGAGTCGAGCGGCTTCCTTCCAGGTATAGACAATGCGATGCACGACAGTGAGATTTGAAAAAAAGGCCATAACCCACAAAACCGGAGCCACACGGTTGGCCAAGGTCCCTATAATCAATAGGACCAGCCGTTCTGGCCGTTCCATGAAACCCACTTTGCAGAGGGGAATCAGCGATTCCGCCCTAGCCCGAGTGTAACTGGTCATAACAGACCCCATCATGACGACGCCAGAAAGGACGAGATAACCCAACCGGTGGCTCTTGGCATAGTGAATCATCAGGCCGACGAAAATGGCCATGTCGGAATACCGGTCGAGGACAGAGTCGAAGAAAGCCCCAAACCGGGTGACACTTCGAGTGATCCGCGCCACCTGACCATCCAACATGTCGAAAACCCCAGAGAAGATGATGAGAATGCCCGCCTTGAAAAACTCGCCCTGGGCTAACAAGTAGGCGGCACCCAAGGTAATCAGGAAACCGCTTAATGTGAGAAAGTTAGGGTTGATTCTCAGGGCCGAAACGAAGGTGACGATCTGATCCAGAGCCACCTTGCAGATTCTTCCGATTAGTCGGCTGAACATGTTGTCTCAAAGGACATCTTCTTCGCCGTGGATGGTTATGAGCTTTAGGATTTCAAATTCCTTGGATCCGCCGGGAGCATTGATTGTTACTGTGTCCCCCGGTTTCTTGTTGAGCAGCCCTTTTCCAATCGGGGAAGTGGTTGATATAAGACCTTTTTGGATGTCTGACTCCTCCACTGAGACGAGCTTGTAGGTTACTTCCGCTCCTTTTTGAACGTCATAGAGAACCAGTGTTGAGCCGTAAGAGGCACGGTCCCTTGGAAGCTTGTCAAAGTTGATCATGGCGACATCCGCCAACCTTTTCCGAAGATGCGCCAGTTTGGCATTCAGGATCTCCTGGCGTTGTTTGGCGGATTGATATTCGGCGTTTTCACTCAAGTCTCCCATAGCGCGGGCCTTCTTGAGCTCCTGGGGCAGTTCATTCTTCAGCTCGTATTCGATCACCCGGATCTCTTCCTCCAGTTTCCTTTTTATTTGGAGTGTCATGATTCAGGTTTCCTCTTGGGTCCCACCTCGCAAAGTCCCAAGATAATAATGAGAAGTGTTTCAAATGTCAAAACAGCCCCACTTTAATCCTCAAAAACCGTTTGGGGTCCTGCCGGAAGTCATAAAGGAGCTTCACCAATTCCGTGGTGGCTGTATTCAGGTTATTGTAGAGAGAGGCATCGACAAACAGTTTACCCATGGTGCCTTCCCCCTGGTTCAATCGATCCGCAACCACAGAGAGTTTCTTGACAGAATCCTGGAATTGGAAATAGAGCGTGTCGTCCTTGGAGAGCCTTCCCAGGAATCCCTCACCTTTTTCCATCCGGTCCGCCACTATATTGAACTTGCTCAACAGGGAATCGGCCCGGTTATAGACACTGGGGTCTTTGACGAATTTACCGGCGGTTCCCTCGCCGTTTTCAATCTTCGCCATGATGTTGTCAACTCGAGTCAGCGTCCCATTGAGCCGGTCATAAAACTCCCGGTCGGAAATCAACTTTCCCACAGAACCTTCACCAGTCCTGATCTTTACCAATAACTCCTGGGACTCGGCTACGGTTTTATTCAGTTGGTTGAAAAGTGCGGGGTCATTGATGAACTTCCCCATGGTTCCCTGTCCGATGTTCACCTTATTGGTGATTTCGTTGATCTTTTGAACCAGATCACCCAGGTTCGCCACCAGGTCGTTGCTGTTCTGGATGATCTTCTTAATGTCAGCTTCAGCAGAACCCTTGATTTCTCCGCCCGGCATTACGGGCTTGGTTTCTTCCGATCCTCGCGAAATATCGACGTACTTGTCCCCCAGCAGCCCGATCGAACCCAGCGCTGCTGTGGAATCTTCACGGACTGCCGACTGGAAATCCTTGTTAATCTGCATCCATACTTCGACTGCTCGGTTAGAAACAGAAGATGTCGTGATATTGACAACTGAGACATTCCCCACCTCGATTCCCGCCAGCCAGACCAGCGAGCCCTTGCGTAGTCCTGAAGCGCTGGAGAAATAAGTCTTCAGTTGGTATTTGGGGGTAAAGAAACCCGCACCACCACTGATCAGGACTATTGCCAACGCCAGAATGCTAAAGTTGGCAATCATCAGGATGCCTACCCGAAGTTCAGCCCATGCGAGTTTCTTCTTTGCCATGTTACCTCCTATGACGTCAGAAACCGTCGAATGTAATCATCTTTGGATCCGGTGATCTCTTCGTCGACCCCTTCAAAAATGACCTCTCCTTCACGAAGCATGAGGATCCGGGTATTCACCAGAGAGATCTGGCTTTCTTCTTCCTTGATGTATCGCAGTACGCCGTTTTCGTATCCCAGGTATTCATTGGCCATCGTGAAAGCGTCACGGAGCCGATGGGTGACAAAAACGGAACTAACACCTTCCAAATCTCTTAACTTGATCACCAGTTCGTTGATTGTTCGGGCGACCAATGGATCGAGCCCAGCCGTAGGCTCGTCGTAAAGCATAATCTTAGGATTACCAACCAGGGCTCTTGCGATAGCAGCCCTTCGCCGCATGCCTCCGGACAGTTCAGACGGTAACTTGTCAATTGCATCTCCCAGCTCTACAAACCCCAGCATCTTCCGAACGATTCCCAGAATTTCCTCTTCTTCCAGCACACCCTGCTCATCCAGGCGGTAGGCGACGTTGTCTGCGACAGAAAGGGAGTCGAAAAGGGCTCCTTCCTGGAAAACCATTCCGATCTTCTGGCGTATGCTCATGAGTTGGCCCTCGGTCCACCGCGAGATTTCCTCTCCGTCCACCCAGATTTCCCCCTCGTCAGGCTTGATTAGGCCGATAATCAGCTTGAGGATTGTGGATTTGCCGGAACCGCTTCCCCCTAGGATGATCTTGGTTTCTCCGCGCTTCACCGTAAAAGAAACGTTGCGAAGGACCGGCGTATCTTCGTAAAACTTGAAGACATTCCGGAGTTCAATTGCTGGAACGAGCCATGGGCTTTCTGTCTCTGTCATGTCGGGCTAAATGGTCGAGATTAGAAGTCGGGTGATGAAGAAGTCCGAGATGAAGATTAAGATCATCGAGGTTACCACTGCCTGGGTGGTGGATCTGCCCACTCCTTGGGTGCCCCCGTAAGTTCTCAGCCCACAGTAGGAGCCTACTATTGCGACAATGAATCCAAAAATGGGGGGTTTAATCAATCCCTGGACCAGGTCTGCATAGGTCAGCTGATCGTACAAAGAGGTCAAATAAAGGATCGGGCTAATACCGAGCAAGAAGACTGCGACAAAGAAGCCGCCAAACACTCCCACAATGTCACAGACGATTGTCAGCACAGGGACCATTGTCACCGACGCCAACACCCGGGGAGTGACCAGTTTCTTGATTGGGTCTGTCCCCAGTGCTCGCATGGCACTGATCTGCTCACTCACCAACATCGACCCGACCTCGGAAGCTATCCCGGAGCCAATCCTCCCAGCGACGACTACCGCTGTCAAGACCGGACCCAATTCCCGCACCAACGAAATGGCCACCAATTGCCCGGTATACCCAATTGCCCCAAAGGAGGACAGGGTTCTTGAGGTCTGCAAGGCCAGTACTGCCCCAGTGAAAAAGCCTGTCAACAAAGTTATACTCAGAGAACCCACCCCGATGATGTCCATCATTTCAAAGGTCTCCCGCAGATAGTGAGGGCGCCGGAAAACATTGAGAAGGGAACGGAGGCCAAGAATGGAGAGATTCTGAGTTTCCAGAACCCACTTCTGCAAAAAAGAGCTTGGTTTAGCTACGGGGAGAAGTTCCACGATCGCTATCCTAATCAATTTTCAAAAAGTTAGTCAAGAATCGCTCGGGCGAATGGTATATTTAGTTTGTTTGACTCAGAAGAAGGCCAGGTCGAGAGGAGAACCCTCATCCATCCCTCTCGACCCCACCCCTTGCTCTGAAGGACCATTATGTTCGACTTTGTAACCGCAGGAGAATCCCATGGCAAAGGACTGACAACCATTATATCCGGCCTCCCTTTCGGGCTTGAAATCGACTTTGATTTCATCAACCGGGAGTTGAAGAGGCGTCAATCCGGCTACGGTCGCGGCGGGCGCATGAAAATTGAGACTGATCGGATCAGTGTCTTTTCCGGAATCCGCAGAGGGAGGACTCTAGGGAGTCCCATCGCCTTCATTATAGAAAACCGTGACTGGCCCAATTGGCAGGATTCCATGTCCGTGGAATTTCGGGAGGTTCCTGACTCGAAACTGAAGAGAGTGACCAAACCGCGTCCGGGGCATGCCGACCTGGCAGGAGCCTTGAAGTACAACACCAAGGATATCCGCAACATCCTTGAGCGTTCCAGTGCACGAGAGACCGCGGCGCGAGTGGCAGTAGGAGGAGTCGCCAAGCTGCTGCTGCGGCACTTCGGTATTGATGTTGCCAGTCACACCTTGTCTGTCGGACTGGTGACTCTGCCGGAGGACTTCAAGTACGATTTTGAGAGTCTGATCCCACTACGCGAAAATGCCGATATGCGATGCATCGATCCGCTCACCGAAGCCCGGATGATCGAAGCTGTCAAATCGGCTCATCTGGCAGGAGACACGTTGGGTGGCGTCTTCGAGGTGATCGCCAGCGGAGTCTGCGCGGGATTAGGATCCCATGTCTCCTGGGACCGTAAACTCGACGGACAGTTGGCTCAGGCCATGATGTCGATCCACGCCATCAAGGCCGTCGAGATCGGCGCGGGGTTCCAAGGATGCCGCTGGGCGGGGTCTAGGTTCCATGACCCGATTCATTTTTCGCCGGATAGATCCGGATTTTACCGGGGATCCAACAACGCAGGCGGGCTTGAGGGGGGCATGACCAATGGCAGTGAGGTTGTCGTCAGAGGTCACGTAAAACCGATTCCGACTCTTCGCAAACCATTGAAGTCTGTCGATATCGAAAGCAAGGAGGCATTTGACGCTGCCTACGAGCGTTCCGATACCTGCGTGGTTACCGCAGCAGGAGTAGTGGGGGAATCGATGGTAGCCATCGTGCTGACCCGGGCCTTTCTGGAGAAGTTCGGAGGGGATTCGATTACCGAAACCGAGCGGAACTACCAGGGGTACCTCCAGCAGCTCAGGGAGTTCTAAAATGTGCCTCAATCGCAGTTGACGCCGAGAGGGCGCATCGGTAAAATGGCCCTAGAAATTCAACACGACAGACAGAATCCGAAGGGGATTATGATTCTTCCCGTTATGAAATATGGCGATCCGGTGTTGCAGCAGGTCTGCGAGCCAGTGACACGGTTTGACGAAGAGCTGCAGACCCTTTCCAAGAACATGGTCCAGACCATGTACGCTGCTCCGGGTTACGGTTTGGCTGCTCCCCAGGTGGGGGTTCTAAAAAGGCTGATCGTGGTGGATGATTCCGTCGGGGAGAAACCCGGTTCTTTAATCGTGCTAGCCAATCCCGAAATTATTGATAGTGACGGGGACCAGTATGAAGAGGAAGGTTGCCTGAGTGTTCCGGACTTCACAGGGAGAGTCCACCGGCCCATTCGAGTGGTGGTTTCCGGCCAGGACATGTATGGCACCGAAAAGATCTGCGAGGGATTGGGATTGCTCTCCCGCATCCTTGCCCACGAAATCGATCATCTCGACGGAGTGATGTTTATCGATCGGCTCGGCTCAATCCGCAGAGACATGATCAAGAGGAAGATTCGCAAGAAGGTTCGTGCGGGAGAGTGGTGATGCGGTTGGCTTTCATGGGGACCCCGGAATTTGCGGTCCCCACCCTCAGGAGACTCCTCCGAAGCCCTCATCAAGTTCTCGCTGTTTTTACACAACCCGACAAGCCTGCTGGTCGTGGCGAAAAAATGCGTATTTCGCCGGTCAAGCGCCTGGCGCTGGAGCAGGGCCTCCCCGTTTATCAACCCCCCAAGCTGCTATCCGAGGAGTGGCGTGCGGTTTTCGAGTCCCTGCAGGCAGAGGCATATGTCGTTGTGGCCTATGGCAAGATTCTGCCGGCCTGGCTTATTGGAATCCCCTGCTACGGTGCCATCAATCTGCATGCTTCCCTCCTGCCGAAGTACCGCGGGGCGGCACCTGTCAACTGGGCCATTGCCAACGGCGAGACAATCACAGGCGTCACCACAATGAAAATTGACACAGGCTTGGACACAGGGGACATTTTGCTACAGGAATCGGTCTCTATCGGGCCTCGGGAAACCGCCACGGAGCTTCATGATCGGCTCTCTCAACTGGGGGCCGATCTCCAGGCGAGGACTTTGGATTCCATGGAGGCTGGCCTGCTGGCGCCCGTTCCCCAGGAGAACGAACGGGCCACGTACGCGCCCCTTCTCAAGAAGCCCGACGGGCAGATCGATTGGACACAGCCGTCTTCCACCATCTACAACCGGGTGCGAGGATTTAATCCCTGGCCTGGTACCTACACCTTTGTCAAAGGGAATCTACTCCGAATCTGGGAGGCACAGCCTGTTGACCCTGGTTTCCCCATTCATCCCCCGGGTACGTTGGTGCGTGAACCGAAGTTAGGAGCCCTGGTTTCTTGTCACAGTAGTCGGCTGCAGTTGTTGGAAGTTCAACTAGAAAACCGCAAACGAACAACCGGCGCCGAGTTCCTCAATGGAATCCGGTTGAACGAAGGCCAGACCCTCCTCTTGGGACGCTAACGGTGAATATCTCGCCGGCACGCCTTGTCGCCTTCCAGGTTCTCTCCAGAGTCCAAAAGGGGGGGTGCAACGCAGCGGAACTTCTCCATTCGGAATTGGCCCTTACTCTCGGCGAGCAGGACTTGGCATTGTCAAATGAATTGGTCTATGGGGTGCTGCGACATCAGCTCCTGCTGGACTGGGTTCTCTCCACCCACTGCACAACAGATTTGGTCAAACTGGATTCTGCCGTCTTGCTAGCCCTGCGTTTGGGGGCCTATCAACTGTTATTCCTGGATCGTGTGCCGGCACGAGCAGCCGTTCATCAATCCGTGGAACTGGTGAAGAGGGCTAAGTTGAAGTCCGCGGCAGGGTTGGTGAATGCTGTTTTGCGGCAGACGAATCGCATCGATCTGTCGCAGGCGACGGTCGCTCTAGGTGAGGAATCCGACCAGGCCACCGCCGTCCTCTATTCCCATCCACAATGGCTGGTGACCCGCTGGAGGCGCAAACTCAGCCGAGAGAAACTGATTTCCCTTCTGATGAACAACAATCAGCCTCCGAAGACCTACTTCAGGATGAACACGAACCAGCCTGAGGATATCGTGCTTGAGAACCTTGAGACTGCGGGAATCAAAGTCGAACCCCACCCTTTTGTCGAAGGATGTTGGAGAGTGTTGAAAGGCAATCTGCTCAAGACCAGAGTCTTTCGGAGTGGCGCTATCTATCTTCAAGACCCGGCCTCTCAGCTGATCGCCCGTCTCCTGCAGGTCGAACCTGCCCATCGATGCCTTGACCTGTGCACTGCTCCCGGAGGGAAACTCACTGAAATCGCTCGGCAAACCCAAGGAAAAATATCAGCCGTAGGAATGGATTCCCGCTGGGAACGATTGCAGGTGACTGTACAACTGCACCGGAAGCAGTGGCCTCGCCTGTCTTTTGTGGCGGCGGATGGGAGAATGACCCTACCCTTTTCGGTCCTCTTTGATCGGGTCCTGGTCGACGCTCCCTGTTCGGGGACTGGCACACTTCAGCGCAATCCGGATATACGATGGCGCCTTACTCCCGCTGATCTCGATGTGTTTCCAGTGACTCAGCTGGCCTTGCTCAAGAGCGGCGCCAAATGCCTGAAGCCGGGAGGGACCCTCGTTTATTCCACCTGCTCTTTGGAGGAAGAAGAAAACCAGTCGGTAGTCTCAAGATTTCTCCAGGAGTTTCCCGAATACCGGCTTGAAATCCCCGCTGACCCTCGGCTAGGCAGGTTTTTCAGCAGGGATGGGTACTTCCAGTGGCTTCCCTCAGAAAATAACTCGGACGGGTTCTTCGCCGCGGTCATCCGAAGGCGGGGTTACGCCGATCAGGATGAACGGTGCCTGGTTTAGCGTGATTGTCCTGCCCAGGATGGAAGGATCGCCCCCCAAGCGCCGTTGCCAGAAGGGGTAGCTGAGGACGGCGACCTGTTGCCTGGCCTTGTCATCCTCTTCAGTGAAGAGGCGACCTGCGGCAGGTGTGAGGCCCAGCGTGGAGAAATAGGCGCCCGTTGCCACTTGGCCCTTGGCCAGTTCCGCTTTGCCGTTGAAGTCCTCATTGATGCGGCGCGCATCTCGGCACTCCTCTTTGATTTGCTCCATCCTCCCCAGTTGACGATGGGCCGCGTACCGACCTTCCTCCCGCGATATGCCTTGCCTGACATACGCTTCTATCTGTTGCTCAAGTTGAAACCGGAGTTCGTCACTGAGTTCCTGCTCTATCTGACTTCTCCGAAACAGCGAGCGAAGCCGAAGCAAAAACTTGCTCATCGAACGTCTCATGTCTGGGTCACCTCAGGTTGTCCCCAATACCAGATCGATGGCCGCGGAAAGCCTCTCCCAGTTTGCCTGTTCTTGTTCGAGGTACCTGCGGCCTGCAGGAGTCACTGCGTAGTACTTAGCGCGGCGATTGTTCTCTGACTCGCCCCACTTTGCTTTGATCCAGCCTTGCTGTTCGAGCCGGTGCAGAGCCGGATAGAGCGCTCCCTTTTGACGCGCCACCGCGGATGAAGAGGGGATCGGAGTTCCGCCTTCAGGCGGTGCCGGCTAAGGCCGGACTTTCCAGCTGAGCACATTTTCATAAGCAGTCTACTTGCCTGCACTCCCAAAGACCCAGGTAGGAAGCTCCATTCGGGCTCCCTTGGTGGGATCGACAATCTGGTTGACTCTCAGATTCCCCGCCAGGTTGACCAGGATCCGGGCCTCTTCGGCTTTTCTACCGGTCCACCGAGCTAGCATCGAGACCATATCATCGGTGGCCTGCCAACAGGCATCGGTGAGGTCCTTCATGGCACTCAGCGTGGCCACGAATTCAGGCCTGAGGATCACCGGACGGTCTGAGAGCTTGTCCGGAAGTTTACGAAAACACACCAATACCTCCGCGTCCGTTTCGACTCCCTGTCCACTGATCTCACCGTCACCCTGAAGCGCATGCGGATCCCCCATCCCCAGCAGCGCCCCTTGGACCTGTGCGGTAAACACAAGGGTACTGCCGGCACGCACTTCGCGGCAATCCAGGTTGCCTCCGGTATCGGCCGGAGCCTTGGTGTCCGCCTCTCCGGTTGCAGGGGTGACGCCGACCTGGCCGATCATGGGTTGCAGGGGAAGTCGAAAGTTTGGATCGATATGCAAAAAACCGTCCGACAACTCAAAAATCCTCTCGGCACAATAGCCCCACTCGCCGACTCGAATGTTAAGCAAATCGACGGCGAGAGTGTCCCCCGGTTCAATCCCTTCCACGAAGATAGGGCCTGTCCCGGGATTGATTTTGTCACCAGCTTTCGGTTTCCGAAAGCTTCCTTCGCGGGTCACCAGTCCAGGCAACCCGTGTTGACATTCGATCAGCACCACTTCCTCAAGTTTCACAGCATAACTGGGAACCAGACCTGCGCGGTAGATCGTGAAATTCTTCTCACTGGAGAGTCTGCGCACACCGACGGGCATCCCTCTCTGCAAAACGGCGCCGAAGCCAAGTTGTTCAAGTGCTCGGGAATTCTCAGCTGGAGGTCTTGCTGTGAGTCTTCCTGCTTGAGTCATTCCCATGCCAACTGTTCCCAAAGCGCAATCTCTCACAAATGACCGTCGGTTCATTGAGAAGCTCCTTCTTCCACTCTATCAGATCTTCCCCGGTAGTTGCTGAGCGAGTCTCCTAGATCATTGAAACAGAAGTCTGAGCTTGAATAAACCAAAAACGCTCTAACCCGACAGATGATTACCGGGATGTGCTTCAATCCCCTGGATCCCGCGCCGGCATTGGCTATTACGGTTGGCAGATCCCGGTCGATCGAAAATCTTATTGACGACCGCTAGCAGGTCCGCTTAATGTTAGGTAGAACCATGTCGGCAATCCAGGGTGTTTCAGGTTGATGCTTGCCATAGTTACCCGGGTAGGACTCTCTCCTCTGCCCCCGTTGCCAGGTCATTGAACACAAACAAGAAAGGTTCGGATAGTCGGCCATGTCGAGTGTTCCAGTTCATTCTGGCCTGATAGGCTTGTCTCCCCTGATTTTGCTATGGTAGAATGCCATCCCGTTCAAGACGTTCGCTGGGACGAGATAACCTCTTGCAAAAAAGAATTCTCAGTTTCTTCCGCCTTTTGTTTCTTGCTCTGATTCTCGTTACGGCCGGCTTCCTCAGTTGTCTGACGGCCATGCGATTTGCTATTCGAGGCAGTGAAGTTGCCGTGCCCAACCTGATCGGACGAAGTCTTCAAGAAGCTAACCTGCAGCTCAATGCCGTTGAATTGCGACTGAAGGTCGATGGTCGACGGTTTGATGATAAGACCCCGAGGGAAAGGATCATTTCCCAGCTCCCCTCTCCAGACTCCAGACTCAAAAGAAACCGGAGCGTGAAGGTTCTGGTTAGTCAGGGTGCAAAGAAGATACTCGTCCCTGACTTGCGGGGAGAGAGTCTTAGGATCAGCCAGATTGCCCTGCTGAGAAGGGGTTTGAGCCTGGGATTAGTTTCTTCGGTCAGTTCCGACAGTGCGGAAAAAGATCGGATCATTGCGCAGGATCCGATCTCCGAATCCCAACTGGCTCAGACACCGTTGGTAAACGTTTTAGTTTCTTCCGGAAGGAAGTCCCAGGAATACTTGATGCCCGAATTGGTCGGCCGAAATATAGAGGATGTGAACCGGGCGCTTCAAGGGGTAGGTGTTCGATTGGGCCGTCTGAGTTACCAGGGTGCACCCGGCTTGGTCCGTGGAACGGTGCTCCAGCAATTTCCCCCGGCTGGTCAGAAGATTGCCGAAGGGGTTAGGGTCGATATGGAAGTCTCCCGGTAAAGGGAGACAACCCTCAACCAGACTGTTCAGCATCTGAGGACCAGGAAACTGGAAAGTTGCATTTTGTCACTAAACCAAACGGGGTTTCAGTTAAAATAGAGCTTGAGAATCGAGGACGAGATTTTGGAACTTTATGGAAACACGCCAGTGGCCCCGCCAACCAGGAGGTCCAGGCATGTCTTCCTGGCATCCCGCAAACGACTCCAACATCCGATTCGCGGCCTCTCAGGATCATGTGGCTCTCAACGGCAAGTATCAGCTGATAAGCCGTTGGAGGTATTGATGAGGAATTCAATCAGGGTCGCTTCGGTCCTTTTCTTATGCGTAACGATTGGGGGATGTTTCGGAAGGGGGAAGAAGGACGAAGTGACTGTCCCCACAGCCAGTGCGGAGCCTGATAAGGTTCTCTACGAGAAAGGATTGCGGGATGTGCAGAAGGGAAGATATGAAGTGGCCCGACTGACTTTCCAAACCCTTCTGAACACTTATCCGGACAGTGACTACAAAGAAAAGGCAAAACTAGCCATTGCCGATTCCTTCTTCAAGCAGGGGGGAACTACCGGATTCATTCAGGCAGAAGCAGAATACAAGGACTTCATCACATTCTTCCCGACCAGCGAAGATTCGGATGACGCCCAGATGAGGATCTCCATGACCCACTACATGCAAATGGAGAAACCTGACAGAGATCGAACGCAGGCCTTGGCTGCAGAGAGAGAATTCAAGGGCCTTATTGACCAGTTTCCCGACAGTCCCTTAAAGAATGAAGCCACGCAACGCCTTCGCGAAGTCCAGGAAGTCTTGGCAGAAAGCGATTTGAGGGTAGCCAGGCAGTATATACTCCGCAGGAATTACCGGGGAGCCATGGAACGCGCAAGGAATCTGGTGATGCTCTACCCCGACTTCAGCAGGCAAGATATGGCCTTGTTTACCTTGGCCGAGGCCCATGAAGGTCGCAAGGACATTCCACGGGCTGCATATTTCTATGGCAAGATCGTGAGCGACCTGCCGGCGAGCCCTTTGTCAGACGAATCCCGAAAAAGGCTTGAGAAACTGAATTACCCGATTCCTGACGTCAGTCGTGAGGCCCTGGCACGGGCACAAGCTGATCAGGATCTGAAGGAGAAACGGTCTTTATTGGGTCGGGTCGGCAGCCTGTTCAGCAAGAAACCTGACGTTTCCAATGCCCGCAAGGCCAGTCGTCCGCCACTCACCCTGAGTCCCGAAGTGATCAACATGCAGGCCTCGAGTGCAGCCAGTGCTCCTTCGCCCCCTCCTCCTCCGGCTTCCGGTGGCGAGGCCAGTGCCGAGATGGGAGTCGCCATAATCAAGCGCCCGCCGGCGCAGACCAATCCTTCCGCCGCAACGGGTACCCCGTCTCTTGAGGATCTCGAGAAACAGTATGAACGCATCCGAGTGGCCGCCAGTAAAGTACGACCCGGATCCAAAGTGGTCTTCAATCGGGATGAGTCCCGTCGCAATATCATTTCCTTTTGGCTGGAAGATTCCACCGGAAAAGCCCTATCCCAGAAGTCAAACGAATATCCAGTGGAAGAAATCGGGAATAAGTCAAATAAGGATCTGGAGACTCTTATTGAAGACCTGCTCAGCAAGGTGGGGGGAACCGCCTGAGACGCCCTCAAACCTTTCCGAGCGGGATATTTGCCGATTCATCTTCCAATAGTCAGGAAAAGGCTTTTGCCAGTAGTTGTTTGGGGACGCTCAATTACGAAATGCATTTTCGGCTTTTCGTTAAAGTTTATTGCTGGAAAATCGATTGAAAATACGAGTGTTGTATCCAGCATAGACCGGCAGGAGACTCAATGCCCAAAACATTATTGCTAGCAGACGACAGTAGTACCATCCACAAGATTGTGGAACTGACGTTTTCCGGTGAAGGTATTCACGTAGTGACAGTCGGGAACGGGGAAGCAGCACTCAAGAAAATCAACGAGATTCATCCGGATGTCATCCTGGCAGATATCTTCATGCCGGGTAAGAACGGTTACGAAGTCTGTGAATACATCAAGAATACCCCGGAGCTTCAACACATTCCTGTAATCCTGCTAGTGGGGCTCTATGAACCGTTCGATACAGTAGAAGCGGCCCGTGTTAAGGCCGACGGGCACCTGACCAAACCATTCTTCTCGCGTAATGAGCTTATATCCAAGGTCAATTCGTTGGTTTCCGCAGGGACCGAAGTGGAAACGACTGCAGAGCCGGCTCCCGCTGAAGATGCCACACTAGAACCGGCTCAGACCGAGGACCATGTAGCTCCTGTCGTGGTGACTGAAGCTCCTGCAGAACTGTCCCTCGCTGCGACGGCAGAAGTTCCTGCCGACTTTGTGGAAACTGTGAAACCGTCTGAAGAAGCTTCGGCGGCGGCTGAACCCCCTGTTTTGTCCGAACCTGTGCCCCCAGTAGTTGAAGTCGAGGTTCCAGCCATTGAACCTTTCGAGCCCGAAGTGCGAACCGAAGTTGCTGGATTACTGGTCCAACCTCAAGAACATGAAGAACTTCCTCAGGAAAGCCCTGTTGAATTGGTTCCCACGGCTTCTCAGGTCTTGGAAGCGGTTCCTGGGGAGGCCGATTCGTCAGAGCCGAGGCCAGTACCGGAGGTTCCTGCGGAGGAAGTGCCGGCGGCGGATATCCCTGTAGTGGCAAGTTCGGCGATTGAAGTTCCGGCGGAGCCTTCACCCGTTCAGGTGGCTTCACCGATTGTCTTGGAAGAAGCCGACCCTTTGGGGTTGTACGCGGAAGACTCCGTATATGCAGCTGTTCCTTCTCGAGTATCTCCCGAGACCAAGTCCTTTGTTGTCGATATCTGGGAATCTAAAGCCGCTCCTGCGGTTGTTGATGAGGTGCTTCCTGAACTTGTTGCCCAAGTCGGAGCCCCGCCTGCACAGGTAGCAGCTGCAATTCAACCGTCGCCGCTCACATCCAAGGCAGAACCTTTGATTGCGGCCACATCTGAATTCAAGCCTGTGGCAGCCGTTGCCGAAACAGTTCAGGCAGAGGCTGCTCTAACTGCTGCATCCCAGCTGAAAGGTCCGCCGATTGAAGAATCGGCAGAACAACCGATTCCACATTTGGCTGAAGTGCCTGCGCCGGCGGCGGTTGCAGCTCCTTCCTTAAACCTGGAGGACACCAAAGTTATTGACATCATCGCACGGAAAGTGGTGGAACGGCTAAGCCGGGAAGCTATCGAGCGAATTGCCTGGGAAGTTGTCCCGGACCTGGCAGAAATCATGATCAAAGAGCACCTCCAGTCGCACCTCATAGGAAGAGAAAAGCCCTAATCAACTTAAGCTGGAGCTCTTCCACTGTTCCGGCCAGGACCCCCTAAACCGATTTTTCGCATAGGGTCTGGCTCCATCCTTGACTCATTTTCCCTTCACTTTTGGCCTCGTCACGGTACAATAGGGGATTCTTGACAGGCGAGAGTTCCAGCAACTTGGGGCTGTCGGGAATTTCCTACCGGGAAAACCAGGAAAGATGACGTCGAACTCGGAAAACGATACGGGAATCTCAAAAAGCTACGAACCCAAATTTGTTGAGGGCAAATGGTACTCCTTCTGGGAGAGGGAGCGCCTGTTTGTAGCGGACGTTCATTCCTCCCACCCTCCTTTTGCCATTGTCATCCCGCCGCCCAATGTGACCGGATCCCTCCACATGGGGCACATGCTGGTCTACACCCTTCATGACATCATTGTCCGATGGCGGAGGATGCAGGGCTTCAATACACTCTGGCTTCCAGGTACGGACCATGCCGGTATCGCAACCCAGAACGTGGTGGAGCGTCAGCTGTCTAGTGAAGGGAAAACCCGGCACGACCTGGGACGGGAAGCCTTCGAAAAAAGAGTCTGGGAATGGAAAGAACAGAGTGGCAATACCATTTTGAAGCAATTGCGGATGTTGGGTGGCTCCTGCGATTGGACCCGGGAGCGCTTCACCCTGGATGAGGGGCTCTCCAGAGCTGTCCGCGAAGTTTTTGTCCGTCTTTACGAGGAAGGTTTGATCTATCGGGGCAAATGGCTTGTTAACTGGTGCGTCCGGTGTCGCACGGCCCTATCCGACCTGGAGGTCAGAGCGGACCAGATCCAAGGGAAGCTCTATTATATCCGTTACCCGGTGAAGGATTCCCCGAAGTCTATCACAGTGGCCACAACACGGCCTGAGACCATGCTGGGGGATACCGCGGTCGCAGTCAACCCGGCTGATGAACGATACCGTCACTTGCGAGGGAATACCATCATCCTGCCGTTACTGAAACGGGAGATCCCCCTCATCGAAGATGAATTCGTCGATCCCGAATTCGGTACCGGTTTGGTCAAAGTCACTCCGGGACATGACCCTAATGATTTTGAGATGGGGATGCGACACAATCTGCAGATGGTTTCGGTGATGGACGAAGACGGACGCATGACCGAAGAGGCGGGTCCGTTCAAAAACATGGAGCGCTTCCAATGCCGCCGGGAAGTCGTTAGAGAGCTGGAGACCGAGGGACTC
>JBGPHY010000008.1:0-28370 GCA_041484625.1 Terriglobia bacterium
CTGCCGAATCGCGGGGCGATAGTGGACCCAGTTTTTCCAGCGATGGCAAGACTGTGGCGTTCATCCGGCAGAAGAACGTTGAACTAAACGACCTTTACCTCGTTTCCATTACTGGAGGGGAACCTAAACGTCTCACTTTCGATATCGTCTGATCCTTGGATTGGACTGGTCTCCCGATGGCCGTGAAATCATGTTCTCATCTGATCGCATCGGTGTCCGCACCCTGTGGAGAATTGCAGCCTCTGGCGGCTCGCCTCAGCAGTTGACCGGGATTGGGGAAGGTGCGTTTCTCCCTTCAGTCTCTCGTCAGGGAAATCGCCTGGCTTACGTCCAAAACGTTTTCGACCCGAACATCTGGCGCCTGAATGGCATAAGTTCGGACCGCAAGAGGGGTCCGCCTGTGAAATTGATTGCTTCCACTCGAGAGGATGAGGGCGCCCAATATTCTCCCGACGGCAAAAAGATCGCTTTCCAATCCGATCGCTCAGGAAGGTATGAAATCTGGGTTTGCGAGAGTGATGGCCGCAACACTGTCCAGTTAACCTTTGATAGCAACATGGCAGGATCACCCAGTTGGTCACACGATGGCAAGTGGATTTACTTCGGCTCCAACCGGACTGGTGATTGGCAAGTGTGGAAGATGCCCTCTGCTGGAGGCCAGGCGGTACCAGTGACCAGGAAGGGCGGAGCAGTCGCCTTTGAGTCACCTGATGGCAAGCTCCTGTATTATTCAAAATCTCTAGGCCCGTCGGAACCTGGTCTCTGGCGCGTGCCCGTCGAAGGAGGTGAAGAGGTTCCAGTCATCAAATCTCTCAAGGGGGAACTTGCGGGCTATTGGGCCGTGGTGGATCAAGGGATTTACTTCGTGGAGCCCAATGAAGGTTCGAGGCAACTGAACTCGGCGGCACCGGCGGCTCTGAAGTTCATGACTTTTGCAACCGGCCAGATAAGCCAAATCACTCTTCTCCAAAATCCACCTTGGGACCATAATCCAGGACTATCTGTTTCGCCGGATGGTCGCTGGATTCTTTACACGGGCATTGAGCCGGGGGGGAGCGACATCATGATGATGGAAAATTTCCATTGAGAGGCATTAGGTACGGGCATTCCCGCCTGGTATGGAATTCAAGCTTCAGTTTGAGCCAAGAATCTATTTCTCTATGGCTAGTACATCCTTCCTTGTGTGCGAGACAGGGAGGGAAATTCGTGAAATCAGTGCCGGTGAAGAGTTGTCCGTACCTTTGTTCGGCGCACCAATGCCGATGACGATTCAATTCGTCGGCGTAAGGGACTAGTTCTACTATGGGTGAAGAAGGACCTACCCAGGTCATTCGATTTGGGCTATTCGAGGTCGATCTCCGCTCCGGTGAACTCCGCAAGAGCGGGTTGAAGATTAAGCTGCAGCAGCAACCTCTTCAAGTACTGGCCTTGTTGCTCGAAAAGCCGGGCGAGTTGATCACCAGATGGGAATCATATTGCTTACGATTCCCCCAAAGATGGAAGCCAGGATGTTTATATTGTGGATGCTCAAGGAGGAGAGCCACGTCGCCTGACAATGGAGAATTCCTTTGACGTACGTCCGAGTTGGTCTCGGGATGGGCGTTGGATTTATTTCGGTTCTAGTCGCAGTGGAGATAACCAGATCTGGAAGATTCCCGAGGAAGGAGGGCAGGCTGTCCAAACCACAAAGAACGGTGGACTTGGGGGATTTGAGTCACCCGACGGCCAGTGGGTCCTGTATGCCTCCATCGATTATGAGAACTCCGATCTCTGGTTGGTCGAGAACTTTCGGTAAAACAATAAGGTGTCTGATGAGGGTGATTTTTCGGGTTCATATTATAGCTGGAGCAAAGGGGCTGATTAACTCCTCCCCTCCCCCATTTCCTCTTTGAATCGCTACCATCTTCGATTAGAATATCGTGCCTGCCTGTGCTTTGAAATGATGCAGTCGGAAGCTTCTACTTTCGGAAATCAAATTCAAGACTTGGCAATCTTAACCATACTGGAGGCGAAACAATGTCTGGAGTCAAAATTGGTTTCTATGGTCACGTTCGGCAGTACCACAATTTGAAGGCTGGAATCGATAAAGCGATCCAGGATGTTTTGGAGAGCGGTAGTTATGTTTTGGGTCCCAGGCTGGGGGTATTTGAGAAAGAGCTGGCAGTTTACTGTGGCCAGAAGGAGGCCGTGGGAGTGAATTCCGGCACTGATGCGCTCTGGTTGGCCCTAATTGCCTGGGGCATCGGACCGGGTGACGAGGTCATCACCACATCCAACACCTTTTTCGCGACAGCGGAAGCCATCTGGCTGGCTGGAGCCACCCCCGTGTTCGTTGATATCGACCCGGCCACCTGCAATATCGACACCAGCCTGATTGAAGCGGCCATCACTCCCCGTACCAAGGCGATCATCCCCGTCCACCTCTACGGACAATGTGCGAAGATGCGGGCTGTGGCGCGCATCGCGAAGGCACACAACCTCCGGGTCATGGAAGACAACGCCCAGGCCCTGGGGGCTCGTGGGAACGATTTTGCTATTGGGGAACTCAGTAATGCTGTAGCCACGAGTTTCATCATTCAGAAGAACCTGGGCTGCTTTGGCGATGGAGGGGCCCTGGTGACCAATGATTCAGACCTAGCCGCGAATATTCGCAAGCTGCGCAACCACGGCTCGACCAAACGCTCTTTCCACAGCGTCGGTTACAATAGCCGCCTGGATGAGATCCACGCGGCCGTGCTCAGCGTCAAGCTGAAAGAACTGGACAGGTGGAACGACCAGCGCCGCGCCATTGCCAAGCTGTACGATGAAGGACTGAACGGTACCTCTTTGAAACTGCCCGTCGCACTGCCCGGTTACCGGCACATCTACCATCTCTATATTGTCGAGACGCCGGAGCGCGATGCTCTGCAGGCCTACCTTCAGGAACGGGGGATCACGGCCCTCACTCACTACCCGATCGCCATTCACCAGCAGGAGGGTTACCCCTGGGGCCGCGAGGCAAGGATTTCGGGATCTCTGAAACACACGGAAAAATCCGCCGCCCAGGTTCTCTCGCTACCGATGTATCCCGAACTGACGCACGAGGAAGCCCAGATCACCATTGACGCCATTCGGGCCTGGGACAAATCCCGCAACTAGGTCCACGGTTCTCACGAGCCGGTGGGGTTTCAACCGTGAATTCTGCAGCGGAGGGCTTCCCACGCTGCGCCTTCGCCGCAGGAATTTTGCCAGAGGAGCAGACACATGACATCCAACAAAAAATACACCGTCGTGGTTGCGGGTTGCGGCAAGCGCGGGATGCATCACGCGGACGCTTTTGTCAAGAATGGCAGGTTTGAGCTGGTGGGGCTTTGTGATATCAATCCCGAAAGGTTGGAGGCCGCCGTCAGGCAGTTTGGAAATCCCGCCACCAGTCTGGATGCCGGGCCGCTGCTGCGGGAAACCAGGCCTGACGTTTTTTGCTTCTGCACGTTGCCCAACCTGCGCCTGGAGATGATCCGACTCGGTGTGGAAAACGGTAGCCGGCTCATTGCCTATGAGAAGCCGGTTGCCTCATCCATGAACGAAGCCTTGGAAATGACAAAACTGGTAAGCCGGGCCGGGATCAAAACCGTGGTCAGCCATCAGCACCGGTACGGGGAGCACTACAAGAAAGTCAAAGAGATTATCGCCAGCGGCGCCATCGGCCGGGTCCACACGGTCTATGGGACGGCCACGGGCTGGATGATGCACATGCTGACCCACCTGATTGACTACACCCGCTGGTTCAATGACAATGCCGAAGCCGTATGGGTCGTCGGGCAGGCTGCGGGAAAAGGGAAGTTCAGCGACAATCATCCCTCACCCGACTATGTGGCAGGGATCATCCAGTACGCTAACGGGGTAAGAGGAGTCGTTGAGAGTGGCGAAGGAGCACCTGACATTCCCGAAGTGGAGGCGTGGTGGCGCAAATGCCGCATAGGCGCGCAGGGGACCGAGGGTTTTGCTGAAGTGCTGACGGGCGGTGGCTGGCGGGCGGTGACTCGGGACTCCGGCGGGGTAATCTCCGGCCCGGGTAACATGGACTACGCCCACGATATGCCTCCTTACATCCAGGACATCGCGGACTGGCTCGACAACCCCGCCAAGGTTCATCCCTGCAACGGGGAGAGTGCTTATAAGGGTTTTGAAATCATGATGGCGATCTGCCGTTCGGCGGTTCATCGCGGGAAAATCAAGTTGCCTCTTGGCCCCGGGGAACCAGAGCTGGATGCCCTGATTCGAAGTCTTCCCGAATGAACTCACTCAGTCCATTCTCAACGGGCCTGACCAGCCGAGTCGAGATGCGTTGTGCGCTGTATGCAAACGCTCCTTGCCGTTATTGTGAGCTCCAGGCTCCTGTGGGATAATGAAATCTGCTCCCCATTCTTAATTCAATCTAAGGAGAGGACTCTATGACCAATGTCGCCATCCCCAGTGAAGTGTTCCATCCATCAGCCGCAACCCTGGCTGGCGCTCGTGTGCAGGATTGGGAATCATGGCGAGCGGAGGTGGCTCGGGACCCGCTGGCGTTTTGGGCCAAAGAAGCGTCAGAACTCCACTGGTTCGAGCCTTGGCAAAAGGTCTTAGACGATTCCGAACGCCCCTTTTTCAAATGGTTTGTCGGGGGGAAAACCAACATTGGCTACAACTGCCTAGACCGGCACACCGCCACTTTCCGTCGCAACAAACTGGCCTTAATGTGGGAAGGGGAAAACGGCGAATTTCGCTCCCTTTCCTATTTTGCGCTGCGCCGAGAAACCTGCAAATTCGCCAATGTTCTGAAGAGCCTGGGTGTGAAAAAGGGAGACCGGGTAACCCTTTACATGGGCCGCGTTCCGGAACTGGTCATCGGCATGCTGGCCTGTGCACGGATTGGGGCAGTTCATTCAGTAGTTTTTGGAGGGTTCACGGTAGAGGCGCTTCACGAGCGCCTCGAAGACAGTCAATCGAAAGTCCTCATCGTTACAGACGGGGCCTGGCAGCGAGGGAAGCAAATTCCTCTAAAGAGCATTGCCGATGAGGCGCTGCAGCGGGCAGCTACGGTGGAGAGCGTGCTGGTGGTGCGTCGGACCGGCCAGTCGGTGAACATGGAGTCGGGCCGGGACATGTGGTATCACGAATTGATGACCCTGCCGATCGCTTCCTTCCAATGCGCACTCGAGATTGTCGATGCGGATGACCCGCTATTTCTGCTCTACACTTCGGGAACCACGGGCAAGCCCAAGGCCATCCTGCACACCCATGGCGGTTACATGGTGGGAACCTATGCCAGCCTGAAATACACTTTTGATGTCCGCGAAGAGGACCGGTACTGGTGCGCTGCCGATCCCGGTTGGATTACCGGGCACAGCTATATTGCCTATGGACCTTTGCTGAACGGGTTAACGCAGTTCATGTACGAAGGCGCCCCTACCTTCCCTTATCCGAACCGCTGGTGGCAGATGATCGAAAAATACGGCATCAATGCCCTCTATGCAGCTCCCACCGCCATTCGCGGATTGATGCGTTTCGGTGAAGCCTGGCCCAACCGCCACGATTTGAGCTCACTGCGCCTGCTGGGATCAGTGGGAGAGCCGATCAATCCCGAAGCCTGGCGTTGGTATTATCGCGTCATCGGCAAGGAACGTTGCCCGATCATGGATACCTGGTGGCAAACGGAGACCGGCATGTTCACGATTACCCCACTCCCTTCAACCCCGTTGAAGCCCGGTTCTGCCACTTGCCCGTTCCCCGGTGTCGAGATGGACATCCTCAACGAGCACGGACAACCCGTAGGCCCCAACGAAGAAGGTTATCTGGTGATGAAGACACCTCCGCCCTCGTTCATGCGCACCATTTACAGGGACCCCGACCGTTACATCAACCAGTACTGGAGCCGGTTTCCAGGCTATTACCTGACCGGTGATTCCGCGCGGCGTGACGAGGACGGCTATTACTGGATCATCGGACGGGTCGATGACGTGATTAAAGTCTCCGGTTACAGGCTTGGCACCGCTGAAATTGAGAGCGCCCTGATTACTCACCCGTCGGTGGTCGAGGCCGCAGCTATCGGGTTACCCCACCAAGTCAAGGGGAACGCCATCCACGCTTACGTCATCTTGCGCACAGGGCAAGAGAAAAGCGACCGGCTGGGCGAAGAACTCCGGCAGCACGTCGCCCATGAAATAGGACCCATCGCCAAACCCGATCACATCGAGTTTGTTGACTCACTTCCAAAAACCCGGAGCGGCAAAATCATGCGGCGGGTTCTGAAGGCTCGGGCCTTAGGAGAAGATCCCAAAGACTTAAGCACGCTGGAAGAATGACCCGCCAAAAAATGTGGAAACAAATTCAGCAAGCCTTTTCCGGGCTGTTCAAGGTCATGCACGTTTTGTTCCTGGAGGTCACCGGTTTTCTCTTTCTGGTCATCGGCGCTCTCATCCTCTTAAGCGCTTACAAGCAGGTCAGGAGTTACCTGGATTTCGGAGAAGTCTCCTATTACAGGCTCATCTCCGCTTTGGTGTTTGGCGGCCTAATGCTGGGTTTTGGGGCGCAATCTTTTTTCAAGGCCCGAGGGATCAACCGCGGATAGTCCTGTGACCACTCTGCCATCTACGGAATTCATCCTGGAATGTGATCGACTGGAGACGCAGATTCAGAGCCGAGTGGGACAGTTGAGAGCTGTCAATCAAGTCTCATTCGCGATCCCGCGCGGCGGGACCCTGGGTCTGGTAGGAGAATCCGGCTGCGGTAAGAGCATGACGGCTTTGTCGATCCTTCGGCTGGTCCGCTTCCCGTGTCGGATTGTCGGCGGTGCGGTGTGGTTTCAGGACGATCGGAACAACAGGGTTCCTCCGGCGTCAGCTCTCCCGGTGCAGTCCTGGATTGGGTCCGGCCAGAGTCGTCGGGCGATCGACCTGCTTCAGCTTTCCGAATCTGCCATGCGAAAGGTTCGCGGCGCTCGGATCGCCATGGTCTTTCAGGAACCCATGACGGCCTTGAATCCGGTTTTTACAATCGGTCACCAGGTCACGGAAGCCATACTGGCGCATGAGCCCGTGTCGAATCGAGAGGCTGAGGCTCGCGCCGTGGAAGCCTTGGACGCTGTTTCCATTCCGATGCCGAAACACCGGATGAGAGAGTACCCTCACCAGTTGTCCGGAGGGCTGCGGCAGCGGGCGCTGATCGCCATGGCCCTGGCTGCGCATCCCAGCCTGCTGATTGCCGACGAGCCCACCACAGCATTGGATGTCACCATCCAGGCCCAAATCCTGGATCTTCTAAAGCGCCTCAAGGAGGAATTCCAGCTCTCGTTGCTGATTATCTCACACGACCTGGGTGTGATCTTCCGGCTGGCTGACCAGGTATGCGTCATGTACGCAGGTCGAATCGTCGAGGAGGGGCCGGTGCGGAACGTGTTTGATCATCCCTGCCACCCTTACGCCGAGGCCTTGATGAGGGCGGTTCCCCGTCGAAAGAGAGAGCATGGCCAGGCGCCACGGTTGGAACCGATTCCCGGGGCTGTCCCCGACTTGTTAACCGCGACTGCAGGCTGTGCGTTTCAGCCTCGCTGCCGGTATGAAATGGGGGAAAGGTGTTCTGCCTCACCCGTAAGGATGATTGAAGTCGGTCCCGGGCACAGGGCCCGATGTGTCAAGTATGTCTGAACGGTTGGAGTTCTTGCAGGAACTGATCCTGGACCTGCTCAACGAGCCGGGTCCGGCCGGGCTAGTGCAGTCCCTGCGGAGCCCTTCCGGGCTGAAGGAACTGGCTCGCGGCGTAGCGCGGCTCTCCGAGATCTACACCCGACGGCGAGAAAGCCTGTCGGGCGTTCTGTTGCGGAACCCACTTCTGCGTGCTGCCTACCTTGTTTACTTTCTCCCCGCCAACCTTTCCAAAATGAAATGGATCCTGCGGGAGATCTGGGCACATCCTTGCCGGGCCGAAATGCTAGGACCTGAAGTTCGAGTTTTGGACTTGGGATGCGGATCGGGGACGCACCTTCTAGGGTTCCTGGACTTCTGGGCAGAGAGGCCTGATGCCTGGCATACCATACGCTGCATGGGAGTGGATGCCATTGCGCACAACCTGGCGGATTGTGAGGCCCTCTTTGCCCCCTACGCTTCTCGGGTCCACGGTCTTGGACGCTCGGGGCACTGGGAACTGCAGACCCGCACCGGCGACCTGACCCGATGGCAATCCCTGCAGATGGATGGGCAGTTTGACTTCGTCGTCATCGGAAACGTGCTAAACGAATTGTATCCAGGAGAACGATGCGTGGAGAGGCGGCTGAACCTGGTTTCTTCGGTGGCCGCCAGGTGGCTCTCCCCTCAGGGATTCTTGGTCTTGGTTGAGCCGGCCCTCAAAGAGACCTCTCGAGACTTACTCTTCCTGAGGGACCGCCTGCTGGATTCAACCGACTTCACGGTTTTTAGCCCCTGCGTTCACAATGGCCACTGCCCTGCGGTGAGTGATCAAAACCAGAGAGACTGGTGTCATGAAGACCACCCCTGGGCTCCCCCGCCCCTGGTCCGCCAGATCGATGCGATAGTCGGAAACCAGAAGGGCTCCTTGAAATATTCCTATGTGGTGTTCAGCCGGAGGGGAATCTCAGTTCGAGATTCGAGAATTCCCCCTATCAGGGGCTCCCCGGGTAGAGAGTCTCAGCGGTTCTCGCTGGGGGGAGGGTTTGAGGTCTGGAGGGTGGTGAGTGACTGCCTTAAGGAGAAGGGCAAGACCTCTTTCTTCCTTTGCGGCGCTCGGGGACGGATGAAGGCAACCCGGCTAAAGAAGCACCGCTCAGGGGTCAATGAAGAATTCAAAGCTCTCGAGCGCGGACAGGTCGCTGCAACCGCGGCCCTTGCGATCCCGAATGAAAAAGAGGCACGCGTCACACCTGAGACCGAGGTACGAATCGATTTGTGGTGAGAGACACATTAATACGATCCTTTACCCTGCTATGTTGCCTGACAGCCAACCGTTGCTTCAAGTTCGGAACCTGAAAAAGTATTACCCAGTCAGAGCTGGCTTCGGCCGCAGTTCGTCGGAAACGGTGAAAGCTGTCGATGGGGTCAGTTTTGAAGTGCAGTCGGGAGAGACCTTCGGCCTGGTAGGCGAATCCGGTTGCGGGAAGACCACTCTGGGTTACTGCATTCTGCGGCTTATCGAACCCAGTTCCGGCGGGATCCGTTTTGCGGGGAACGACATTCTGGGGCTTGACGCCGGGTCGATGAGGGAATTGCGGCGAGAAGTCCAGATCATCTTCCAGGATCCGCATTCTTCACTGAATCCCCGAATGAAGGTTCGGCAAATCCTCCAGGAACCCTTCCTCATTCATCGCCTGCACTCGAAAGAGCGCCGGGCTGAAGAAGTGGCCACGCTGCTTAGGACGGTCGGTTTGGAACCACCGGCACTGGAGAAGTACCCGCATGAGTTCAGCGGCGGACAACGCCAACGGATTGCCATTGCTCGCGCCCTGGCCCTCAGGCCCCGCCTGATCGTGGCCGACGAACCCGTATCGGCCCTTGATGTCTCGGTTCAAGCGCAGATCATCAACCTGCTCCAGGAACTCCAAGTGACTCATGGCTTGACCTATCTATTCATCTCCCACGCGATTCCGGTCGTAGAACATCTGAGCCATTGCGTGGGAGTCATGTATTTGGGGCAACTGGTCGAATCGGGCCGCAGGGAGGAAGTTTGTGGCGATCCATTGCATCCCTATACTCGGATCCTGCTGGCTTCGGTTCCGGACCTGAGCAGCCAGGAATCAGAGGTCCCGGCCCTCCTCTCAGGTGAAGTGCCCAGCCCGATTAATCCCCCTTCCGGTTGCCGTTTCCATCCACGGTGTCCCTATGTCATGGAACGGTGCCGGACGCAGGAGCCCAAAGAAGTTCAGGTCAGCCCAACACACCGGGTCAGTTGTCATTTGATTGGGGAGAGTGGATGAGAGAGAGCGTTATCTTTCGTCCGGGGTCCATTTCCCGTGTGCGGACATCAGATTCCCCTTCGCAAAAAGCTTGCAGGCAGACGAAGACTTGTCCACAACCGGGAAAGGACCGCCGTCTCAGGATTTGCCTATGAGATTCGAGTTGCTTGTTCAAGACACCCAATCTTCTGCCCGTCTGGGCAGGATCAGTACTGACCACGGGGAAATCCTCACCCCGGTATTCATGCCGGTGGGAACGGCCGGGACAGTGAAGGCAGTGAGTCAGCAGCAATTGGAGGAATTGGGGGCAGAAATCATCCTCAGCAACACGTATCATCTTTATCTTCGCCCCGGACATGAGCTGATTTACGGGCTGGGGGGTCTCCATGAGTTCATTAGCTGGAACCGGCCTATTCTGACTGATAGCGGGGGCTTTCAGGTCTTCAGCCATTCTCAGTTGAGGAACATCACGGAGGAAGGGGTCCGGTTTCGTTCCCACCTGGACGGTTCAGCGCATTTCCTTTCACCTGAAATCGCCATGGAAATCCAGATGTGCCTGGGGGCCGATATCATCATGGCGCTTGACGAGTGTACTCCTTATCCCTCCGATTTCCTGGCCACCCGCGAATCCATGGAGAGGACCATTCGCTGGGCCCGGCGATCAAAAGAGGCTTTCCAACAGGTGGTTACCCGTCGACCCTCCCATGGGCAGTGGCTTTTCGGGATCGGGCAGGGTGGGATTTATCCAGAGCTGAGAAGGCTGTGCCTTGACCAGTTGCTCGACATTGAATTCCCGGGATATGCGATGGGCGGCCTCTCGGTTGGCGAGCCCAAGCCGGTCATGCATGAAATGGTCTCTCGCAGCACCGAGCGGCTTCCTGCCGAAAGACCTCGTTATTTGATGGGAGTAGGAACCCCGGCGGACCTGGTCGAGTGCATTTCCCTGGGAGTAGACATGTTTGATTGTGTGATGCCGACTCGCAATGGCCGCAATGGCTGGTTGTTTACCCGCAGCGGACACATCGTCATTAAGAATGCCCGCTTTGCTGCCGACCAGGGACCCATCGACTCGCAGTGCCGGTGCGCCGTCTGTCGGCGCTACAACCGGGCCTATCTGCGGCATCTTTACCAATCCAATGAGGTCCTTGGATCCATGCTCAACACCTACCACAACCTTTACTTTTATCTTGACATGGTCAGGGAAATCAGAGATGCTATCGCGTCTCAGAAGTGGACAAACTATTTGAAGGAATTCAAAGCAAGGCAGGAAACAGGTTAAAATAGAAAAGGAGCAGAGAGACCCACTGTTCTTTTCTACTGTTTGGGACGTTGTTGATTTAAGGCGAAAGATCCAGCCATTCCTCGGCAGAGATTAGAGATCCCAATCTTTAATCAGAGTGCTGGCTGCCCAAAATAGCCCTTTCCATCCAAATCAACTTATCTAAAACGAGAACCCGTTCGGAGGATGGTTGAATGTCACCTCTGGCACTCTTGGCGGCCAATGGTCAGACGAGCCCTCTGTTGCAATTTTTGCCTTTAATTGCCATTGCCCTTATCTTTTATTTCATAGTTTTTCTCCCCAATAAGCGCAAGCAGAACGCTCTGAAGGGAATGCTGGAGAATTTGAAGAATGGAGACCGGGTCATCACTTCCGGCGGGATCTACGGGGTGGTGGCCGGAATAAAAGATGATCGCATACAGCTGAAAGTGGCTGACCAGGTCAAAATCGAAATTTCCAAGAACGCGATTGTGGCCAAGCAGTCAGAAGAGCAGGGCTGAGGGACAGGAGAACGGATTGATTGAGGTCGACGAACAATGCGCAAGAACCTGAAGTGGAAGCTGATATTCATTACTGCGATAACCGTCGCCTGTGTGTTGGGCATCACCGGAATCCCTCCGACCTGGAACAACGTGAAAGAGAGAATTCGCCTGGGGCTGGACCTGCGAGGCGGAATTCACCTCATTCTGCAGGTGGTTACAGACGATGCGGTCAACATTGAAACAGACCAGGCTGTGGAGCGTCTCAAAGATGAATTGCGGTCTCGGCAGATTTCTTTTGCCGAGGTACGAAAGCGGGATCTGCGTTCCCTGGAAATCCGCGAGATCGATCCACAGAAGCACTCCGAATTGCGGGGCTTAATTGACGACTACTTTCAATATTGGAACCGTTCCACTCTCCCGGATGCTGCCAACTCCTACCTGCTCACCTTGAAGCCCAGCGTCGAATCGCAGTTGCGGGACGGGGCTGTCCAGCAGGCCATTCAAACCGTCCGCAATCGCGTGGACCAGTTGGGGGTGGCCGAGCCGGTCATTCAACAGCACGGGGTAGCCAGCAATTACGAGATTTTGGTCCAGTTGCCGGGTCTGGATGATCCGGCCCGTGTCAAGGAGATCATCAAGTCCACGGCGCTTCTAGAACTGAAAATTGTCGAGCCGGGCTACGGGCCGTTCCCCTCGCGTTCATCCGCCTTGAGCCAATTTAGCAACGTTGTTCCGGAGGGCAAAGACCTCTTGCCAACGGTCCGGAAGTTTAATGATCCCGGTCAGCGGGATGAAGAGTGGTATTTGGTTAACAAAGTGGCGGCCATCACTGGAAGAGACTTGAGGACGGCGCGCCCCTCGACTGACGAATTCGGGAAGGCCGCCGTCAGCTTCAATCTGACAACTGACGGGGCCGTGCGCTTCGGCCGGGTCACAGAAGAAAACGTCGGCAAGGCCTTGGCGATCATACTGGATGGAAAGGTACAATCTGCCCCCCGCATCAATGGCCGGATCACGGATTCCGGTCTAATCACCGGCAGTTTCACTGTGGAGCAGGCCAACGATCTGGCCCTCATCCTGAGGTCCGGGGCACTCCCGGCCTCCATGAAATACCTGGAAGAGCGCACAGTTGGGGCTTCTCTGGGTGCTGACTCTATTCGCCAGGGCATCCTATCGTCCGTTGTCGGATTAGCCGGGGTCATGATCTTCATGCTCATCTATTACCGGTTGTCCGGCGTGAACGCCATTCTCGCGCTGTTTCTGAACCTTGTCATCCTGCTGGCAGCCATTGCCTACATCAAGGCCACCCTGACACTGCCCGGCATCGCAGGGGTGGTACTGCTGATTGGTATGGCCGTGGACTCCAATGTCCTTATCTTCGAGCGAATTCGCGAGGAAATGTGGGGGGGGAAGAACGTGCCCTCCGCGGTGAGTACCGGATTTTCCAAGGCTTTCGTTACCATCATCGACACGCACGTCACCACGGTGGTTTCGGTTCTCTTCCTGTTTATCTTTGGGACGGGCCCGGTGAAGGGATTTGCCGTGGTTCTCTTCTGGGGTCTGCTGGCGAATCTATTTACCTCCGTGTATGTTTCGAGGACGCTTTTCGACCTAGTGCTGAGTCGATCGAGGCGTCCCGAGACTTTAAGTATTTAATAGGCATGGCCGTACAATTCCGGCTGCCATTGAAAATAGCGGGGAATCTCAAAAAATTTTGGAATCTTTGGGAACTTTTAAGATAGGATGGTGTCTAACATTCTTGGGTTGTTTTGGCGCCACTCCTCTCCTTGCCTGAGTTTCCTAGGGAGAATTCATTAAGAATGCGGCTTTTCAAGAGTGTAAATGTCGATTGGATTGGCAAGAAGTGGTTCTTCATAGGTGCGTCTTTTGCCCTTTTCGTGGTCAGTATTATCCATCTCGCAATTAAGGGTGGCCCCCGTTACGGCATCGATTTCCGCGGCGGGACCTTGGTCTATGTGAAGTTTCTGAACACTCCGCATCTCGACCTGATCCGCACGGCCTTGAAGCAGAAGGGGCTAGGAGAGAGCACCATCCAGCGGTTTGATCAACCCAGCGAAAACAAGGTCATCATCAGCCTGGAGAAGAAGACCACCGAGGCTGCAGGAGACATTGATCAGGGAAGGGCGACCATCCAGCAGACTTTGGATCTGACCTTCCGTCATTCGGAGTCCCAGATTGGGAAGGCGGATTTGAACAATGTGAGGGCGGACGTTCTTCAGACCTTTCTTCCCGGGCCTTCGATGCAGGGATTAGCCCAATCTATTGTTGACTACAAGACGACTCACGGCGGGCTGATCAAGAGTTTTGATGAGCTTCGGGCGGTTCCCGGGATCAGTGACTCGGTGCTGGATCTGCTCAGGCAGAAGTTCTACCTGGGCGAATTCGCCATCATCAGCTCCGAGATCGTAGGGGCCAAGGTCGGAGCCGACCTGCAGCGTCAAGCCGTGTCTGCGACTCTTTATGCGCTGGCAGGGATGCTCATTTATATCGCCTGGCGTTTCAAAGGCACCATTTATGGCGCTGCAGCGGTACTGGCAGTTTTTCATGATGTGATCATTACTTTGGGTTTCTTTTCATTTTTCAATAAGGAAATTTCGCTGACCGTGATTGCGGCCCTGCTGACGCTGGTTGGCTATTCGATGAACGACACGATTGTGGTCTTCGACAGGATTCGCGAGAACTTGAAACTCTCCAGGAAAGAGAGTCTTTCTTCGATCATCAACAAGAGCATCAACCAGACTCTGAGTCGAACCGTGCTGACTTCTGGACTGACTTTCATGACGGTCGTGTCTCTGTATTTGTTTGGAGGGGAAGTCATTAACGGATTTGCCTTTGCCATGGTGGTGGGGATTATCATCGGGACTTACTCCTCCATCGCCATCGCCAGCCCACTGCTGGTGATCTGGATCGATTATCGGACCAAGAAGAAGGCCCTGGCAAGGGCCTCTTAGGCTATGGGTAACTCTGCAGGCAATTTTTTATTTGTCGGACCGATTTCGGATTTCTGGACACCCGGTTTTGATTCGAATTGTCTGAGTTCCGTCGTAGATTGTGCTCCAATTTCCCGTCTCGCTCCATGAGAAGATTAGTGATTTGGTGAAAAAACCGTTTGTTAGGATAGAAGGGAGGCCCAACGTGTTTGACCATTTGCTTGAATCGACAGGCGAGCATGAAAAGACGAAGTCACCGTTGACGATGACCTTGTCGTTCATCATCCACACGATCCTGATCGTGGTCCTCATCATCATCCCTCTCTTGTTCCCCGAGACGCTGTCGGGCTCGATGCAACAGCTCACCTTCCTGGTTGCACCGCCCCCGCCTCCGCCTCCGCCACCCCCACCGCCACCCCCTCCATCGGTGGTTCAGAAGGTGGTCAAGAAAGTAGACGACGGCACTTTCCGCGCCCCCGTTGAAATCCCCAAAGAAGTGAGAATGGTCGTGGACGAAGGTCCGCCTCCGGAAACCCAGATTGGAGGCGTGGTCGGCGGTGTGCCGGGTGGCATGCCGGGTGGCCAGGCCGGAGGGATCCTGGGAGGAGTCATTGGCGGTGCTCCATCTCTCGTGGCTCCCCCTCCTCCTCCTCCTCCAGCCCCGAAACCGCCCCAGCGCGTCCGGGTCGGCGGCAATGTTCAGCAAGCCAACCTGATTCGACAGGTGAAACCCCCTTATCCCCCGCTGGCCCGTCAGGCCCGCATCCAGGGACAGGTGGTTCTGGAAGCGATTATCAACAAGCAGGGTTCCGTTGAAAACCTCCGGGTGGTCAGCGGTCACCCGTTGCTGATTCAATCAGCGCTGGATGCCGTGAAACAGTGGAAGTACAAGCCGACCCTGCTCAATGGGGAACCCGTGGAAGTGGTAACCACGGTGACTGTGAACTTCAACCTAAGCGGATGACCCCGCTGATAGCGGTGTCCCTCCGGAGAAAAAACCGGGAGACGCCTTATGCAAGACCCATTGTGAGTTATTTGAAAGATGCAAACCATTTAAGAGGAGGATTTTCCTAAAATGCTTTTAGTCAAGTTGAATCTACTTGCCATTACGTTGTTGCAGGCTGAAGTGGGGTTCGACCTCCGGTCGATGTGGAACCAATCGGGTATCCCCGCCAAAACCGTGATCTTCATCCTGGGATTCATGTCCATGTGGTCCATCGGGGTGATGATTGACCGCCTGCTGGCATACTCGGCTGCCCGTAAGCAGTCCCGGGAATTTGCACCGATCGTTGCCGGCTGTTTGAAGGAAGGGAAAATCGACGAAGCTATCAGCGTGTCTGAACAGAACAACAAGAGCCATCTGGCAAAGGTCGTTGTCGCTGGGCTTCAGGAGTTTTCCGCCCACCAGGCCAGCACCGAAATTCCCGGTGAAGTCATAGAAGCCTCCAAGCGTGCACTGGAGCGGGCCACGGCCATCACCAATGCCGAATTGAAGCGGGGCATCAGCGGCTTGGCCACAATTGGAAGCACCGCCCCCTTCGTCGGATTGTTCGGGACCGTGGTGGGCATCATCAACGCATTCCAGGGCATGTCGTCAGAGAAATCCACCGGGTTGTCGGCAGTGGCCGGAGGAATCTCGGAGGCCTTGATCACTACCGCTTTCGGACTGTTCGTGGCTGTGCCGGCGGTCTGGATGTACAACTACTTTAACAACAAGATCGAATCCTTTGGCGTGGAGATGAACAACTCCTCGTCTGAATTGATTGACTATTTCCTGAAACGGAGAGGGAGTAAGAAATAATGGCAATGGCGAGTGGAACATCAAAGGGAGGATCGATTTCTGACATTAACGTGACTCCCATGGTCGACATCATGCTGGTGTTGCTCATTATTTTCATGGTAGTCACCCCCCTGTTGCAGAAGGGGGTCAGCGTCGACCTCGCCAAGACCAGGAACCCGCGTGAAATGCGCGAAGCCGACCGGGACGATGCCGTTGTCGTAGCCATCACCCGGGACGGCAAGCTCTTTCTGAGCGACAAGCCAGTGGTCAAAGGCGAATTGCAGGAGAAGGTGAAGGACCTTTTGGCCAACAAGGTGGACAAGACTGTATATGTCCGCAGTGATCGGCGTGCCAAATATGGTGATGTAGTCGACGTCGTGGACATGGTCCGGACCTCGGGTGTGGACACGATCGGTTTGCTGACGACCCGAGTGGAAGAGCGTTCTTCCGCCGCCGTCAGGCAGTAGCGAATTTGAACTGGGAGGATTCTTGTCATGGTAATGGCAGCTGGAGTCACCGAAGGACCCAAGTCGGACATTAATGTGACTCCCCTTATCGATGTTTTGCTGGTGCTTCTCATTATTTTCATGGTGATCACTCCGTTAATTCCCAGGGGGCTGGATGCTCAAGTTCCTCAGCCTCCACCGCCGGGGGCGCCCCCGCCGACTGCAGATGACCGCACCGTGGTGGTGTCAGTGGAAAGGGACAACACCCTGTCGGTCAATCGTCAGCCGGTCACGAGGGAGACCCTCGGGCAACGCCTCACCGATATCTTCAAGACCCGCAATGAACGGACGATGTTTGTCCAGGCTGACACGGATCTCCTTTTCAACAATGTGATCGATGTGATCGACATTGCCAAAGGCGCCGGGGTCGATAAGATCGGATTGATCACTGAGAAATTGCAGGCAGGACGGTAATTCCAAAGATCCAATTCCAGGAAAAGGCGCTCGCAGCGCCTCTCCTGGCCTTGAACCGAAAGCTGCGGCCCCGAGGTCGAGTCTTGCCGGGGCCCGGGTCTCGGAATGCCTATGGCAAGGTTCCATCGACGGCCCGAGGTCGTTGAGCCTGTGGAGGTTCTCGGAGGATGGATCCAAAGGGAGAGGGTAGGGCTAAGAGCACAAATTTGGTGTGTGGAGGAACTCGATGAAGTGGAGATCTAGAGCGGTAGCAGGGATGATTGCCTTGCTCTGTATGCTGGTTCTGGCGGGATGCACCAAGCTGAGGGCCCGCGACGAACTGAATAAGGGGGTGCGCTCTTTCCGGGACGCCAAGTACGAGACGGCGGTCGAGCACTTCAAGGTGGCAGTGGCGCTGGACCCGGAACTCTTGAATGCCCATCTCTACCTGGCAGCGGCTTATGCCTCCCAATATGTCCCGGGTGGCGAGTCCGATGAGAACAAGAAGCTGGGGGAGGAGGCGATCAAAGCTTACGAGGCCGTCTTGCAGAAAGACCCCAAGAATGTGGACTCGGTCAAGGGGATTGCCGGGCTCTACCTAAACATGAAGGAGTTTTCCAGGGCCAAGGAATACTATCTGAAAACGGCCGAACTGGAGCCCACCAAACCCGATCCATTTTACAGTGTCGGAAACGTCAACTGGATCCTCTGTTACGACAGGAACAATCCTTTGCCGTGGGAGAAAAAGGCGGAACTTGTTGAGGAAGGATTGGCGAACCTCAATAAGGCCCTCGCGGTTGACCCGAACTACTACAACGCATACTTCTATATCAACTTGCTGCTCCGACAAAAAGCCCAGGTGGTGATCGACCAGTTTGTGGACAAGAACCCCAAACTCAAGGACCAGTTCACGGCGGCGGCCTTGGATCCGAAGGCCCAGGATGCGTTGGTGAAGAAACACATTGCGGACCAATTTGCCGCCTACCAGGACTATCTGAAGAAGGCTGACGAGAACTTCGACAAGGCGATGGAGATCAGGAAACAGATGGAAGCCAAAGCCGAGACCAAGGGAGTTGTGGATCCCACGAAGTAATTCTGAAGGCTGATTCAACAGTTCCGGGCCTCTTGGGGGAGTCGCCTCAAGAGGCCTTTTTATTAGGCCGACACGCCTGCGTGTTTCCTTCCTGTCGCCCCGCTCCGAAGCTTGGTACAATCAAAACACTATGGTCCGTCTCGAAGATATCGTGGAGAAGGTCGGGCGCTACCATCCCGGCGATGACCTGGAAATCATTCGGCGGGCCCATGTCTTTTCCTCCAAAGAGCACAAAGGCCAACGCCGTCAGTCCGGCGAACCCTACATGAACCATCCTCTGGCCGTGGCCGACATTCTTGCCGAGTTGAAGCTGGATGCCGTCTGCGTTACCGTCGGCCTGCTGCATGATGTGGTAGAGGACACGGTGGTGTCCCTCGATCAGATCGAAAAGCAGTTTGGCAGAGACATCTCTCACATCGTGGATGGAGTCACCAAGATCAGTCAGATTTCCTTTTACTCAAAGGAAATGGAGCAGGCAGAGAACTTCCGAAAGATGTTCCTGGCGATGGTAGACGATATCCGAGTGGTACTGGTAAAGCTGGCCGACCGGCTTCATAACATGCGAACCCTGCGCTACCTCTCCCAGGAAAAGCAGCATCGCATCGCCCAGGAAACCATGGAGATCTATGCCCCCATCGCCCATCGTCTGGGAATGGGGAAATTCCGCGGCGAACTGGAAGATTTGGCTTTCAGCTACCTCGAACCCGAGGCTTACCAGGAGATCAAGCAAGAGATCGAGCGCAAGCGTAAAGTCCGGGAAGAATTCTTGGATGAAGCCAAGGAGGTAATCATGCAGAAGTTGCAGGAGCACGACATTACCTGCACCGTGGAATCCCGCATCAAGCGGATCTACAGTGTCTACCAGAAGGTCAAGCGGCAGCGGATATCCATTGAACAGGTCTATGATCTCATGGCCGTGCGCATCCTCACCGGGAGCGTGCAGGACTGTTACGGAGCGCTGGGAATCATCCATAATCTGTGGCGGCCGGTTCCGGGCCGCATCAAGGATTTCATTGCTATTCCTCGCCCCAACCTGTACCAATCGCTCCACACCTCGGTGATCGGGGCGCATGGGCAGCCCTTTGAAGTGCAGATCCGAACTGCCGAAATGCACCGGATCGCCGAGGAAGGCATCGCCGCCCACTGGAAATACAAGACTGGCCAGGGGCTCAGCGAGAAGGACGACCAGCGCTTCCAGTGGCTTCGCCAACTGGTTGAGTGGCAGCAAGAGATGCAGGACCCGGGCGATTTCCTGAACACTCTCAAGATCGATTTGTATCCTGAGGAGGTCTATGCCTTCACGCCAAAAGGGAAGGTGATTATTCTCCCGCGCGATGCCACCCCCGTAGACTTTGCTTACTCCATCCACACTGAAGTAGGGCACAGCTGCATTGGTGCCAAGGTCAACGGCCGGATCGTCCCGCTGAAATCCAAGCTGAAGAATGGGGACATCGTCGAAATCCAGACCCTGTCTGGGCACACTCCCAGCCGCGACTGGCTTTCCTTCGTCAAAACCTCCCGCGCCCGCAACAAAATCCGTCATTTCATCAATGTCAGTCAGCGTGCCCGCTCCATCGAGATTGGGAAAAAAATCCTGGAGAAGGAATCTCGCAAATTCAAGGTCAACCTGAAGAAGTTGCTGGAGGAAGGCGAGTTGATGAAGGTGGCGCCGGATTACGGCTGTACCAAGTTGGAGGACCTTTACTCCGCCTTGGGTTTCGGCAAGGTCTCGGCCAAGGTCCTGCTCGGCAAGCTGGTCCCGCAGGAAGAACTGCAGGAGTCTCCAGAGGAGAAACTCTCTAAGCTGACTACAGCCGTCAAAAAGGCCTTCGGGATTTCATCTGATTCGGCCATCAAGGTCAAAGGGATTGACGATTTGCTGGTCTACCGGGCCAAGTGCTGCAACCCGATCCGGGGAGAGGAGATTGTCGGGTACATCACACGAGGTAAGGGTGTGGCTGTGCATGCCAAGCGTTGTGCCAACGTGGGAAACCTGCTTTACGAAGCGGACCGCAAAATTGAAGTCCAGTGGACAGGAGGCAGAGAGGGATCATTTGCAGTGAAACTTTCCATCGCGGCCGAGGATCGGCAAGGACTGCTCGCTGAAATCACCTCGACCATTTCGGACACTCACACCAACATCAAGAACATTGAGGCCCAGACCTTTGAGGACCATCGGGGAATGATCCACCTCACCATCGAGATTGCCGACCTCAAACATTTGGAGAAAGCAGTCAGTTCGATTAAAAAGATTCGTGGGGTCCATGATGTTGCCTGGCAATGAGGCCCCCGGGCCTCTCTCAATTTCTTCCGGAGGTCGATCCCCCATGATGACAGTCATTCGGTCAGTGAGACTTGACTACCCTGCCGGCGCGAATACAGGCCGTGCAAACACGGGCCCTCCTATGACTGCCGTTCATGATGACGCGAACGCGCTGCAGGTTCGGGTTCCATCTTCGTTTGGTGACATTATGGGCATGGCTGACATTATTCCCGAAAAGAGGGCCCTTACCACAGATATCACAGCGAGCCGCCATAAATAGCCTCCTGATGACTGATCAAAAACTGATAGAATAGCAGAAACCCGAACTGGAGTCAAACAGAACCCCTCTCCAGACCGGCAAAGAGTCAGAAGCGCCTAGACATCTACTCAATGTTGCGACTGGTTTTAGGAATCGAATCCTCCTGCGATGAAACGGCGGCGGCAGTCCTTCAGGACGGACATCGCATCTTGTCCAACGTGATCGCCTCTCAGGTTGACGTTCACAGAAAATTCGGGGGAGTGGTGCCAGAATTAGCGTCTCGCCATCACTTGGAGAACATCACCTGGGTGGTTCGCACCGCCGTGGAGGAAACAGGTCTGCAGTGGGGGGATATAGAAGGCATCGCGGTTACTCAGGGGCCCGGGCTGGTCGGCTCCCTGCTGGTGGGGATCAACTTCGCTAAAGCTTTAAGCTACGCTCTCCGGGTTCCATTGACGGCGGTTAATCACCTCGAGGGCCATATCTACTCGGTACCTCTCCAGATTGCCCAGCAGGAGACGGAAACCGGGTTGCCCCTAACCGATTGGAACCGCCTCTTTCCCTCTCTCGTCCTGGTGGTGTCGGGCGGACACACCAGTCTTTTCTGGGTGGAGCGGTTAGGGCACGACGGGGAAACATCTGGCAAGTGCCACTTAGTCGGGCGAACCCGCGATGATGCCGCTGGAGAGGCGTTTGACAAGGTGGCCAAGCTGCTCCGCTTGGGTTACCCCGGAGGGCCAATCATCGACGAGCTGTCCCGCAAGGGCAATCCCGAAGCGGTTCACTTCCCGGTGGCCAAGATGAGTGACGGCCGGCTGGATTTTAGCTTTTCGGGGATCAAGACGGCTGTCTTGCGTCATGTGCAGTCGTCGCTCTCCGAAGAACTTGAGAGATTGAAGGAACGCCCACGGTTAGGGCAGGACGGAAACACGTTGCCTCAATCCATCTATGATCTGGTTGCCAGCTTCCAGCGGACCGTTGTCGAGACGTTGCTGGGAAAGACTCTGCAGGCCGCGGAACTCCTCCGTCCCCACACCATCATGGTTGCGGGTGGTGTTGCCTGTAACAGCCAGCTTCGGCGCTGCTTCATGGAGACCTTTCAGGAAAAGGGACTCCCGGTGTATTTCCCATCCCCCCTCCTCTCCACCGACAATGCTGCCATGATCGCGGCGGCCGGATATCCCAAGTTGCTGGCGGGAAATCATGCGGATCTTGCCCTTAATGCAGACGTCCACCTCAAGCTGGGACATCCAGCGACCATTCCTTGGCCGTTGTCCAAACCGTAGTGCTGCATTTCATGAACTCCGCCCCATACTGCATTGAAAGGGGTCAGAAAGAGAACCAAAGCGGACGAAACTCCTGCCTGCTTTTAAGAGAGTCTCCACTGCCCACAGGATTGCGGTTGAACTCATAAAGTGTCTCGCATGGCCCTTATCTCTTGCCCTCGAATGCCGTCTGCCCTTGAACCTTCGACCACACCTCGACGGCAAACTGTGCTCATGGCCCGGTTGCCCTCGTCTGGCGAACTAGTTGTCTTTTAGAGGGTTTTCGAGTAGATTACCGGCATGACTGCGCAGCTGAAGTGTATTGAGGACAATTGCCAGAGAACCCTGCCCGCATCCAGCAAAGCATATGTTTGTCCTCATTGCGGCGGCCTGCTGGATGTGGTCTACGACTTCGAGAGGTGCGATCCTGAAGCCTTAATCGAGGAATTTCGACAGCGGCGGCTGTCGGACCATCCTCTGGACCTAAGTGGGGTCTGGCGTTTCAGGGAACTCCTGCCGTTTTGTCCGGACCTCTCCAGAGTTGTGACCATGCAGGAGGGCAGGACCCCCATCTATGAAGCCCCTCGTTGCGCGGAGTATGCCGGGCTCAAGAGGCTATGGCTCAAACACCAGGGTTTAAACCCCACCGGCTCCTTCAAGGACAACGGTATGACGACGGGCGTGACCCAGGCTCGTGTGATGAACTCCAAAGTGGTGGCCTGTGCGAGCACCGGCAACACCGCTGCCTCCATGGCTGCCTATGCGGCCCGAGCCGGGATGAGGGCCGTTATTTTCATCCCCGATCAGCAGATCGCCTTTGGAAAGCTGTCTCAGAGCCTGGACTACGGAGCCATGACCTTGCAGATCGAAGGTGATTTTGACGAAGCCATGCGGCTGGTGAAGGAGATCACTGAGGAATCGGAGGTTTATCTTCTCAATTCCATTAACCCGTTCCGCCTGGAGGGACAGAAAACGATCGTCATTGAAATGCTCGACCAGCGCGCCTGGAAGGTCCCCGATCGAATAGTTGTCCCGGGCGGGAACCTGGGGAACAGTTCGTCATTCGGAAAAGCCATCAAAGAGCTTTATGACTTGGGCTTTATCAGCAAGATGCCGATGGTCACAATCATCCAGGCCCTGCGCGCCAACCCGCTTTATCGTACGCTGATCTATCATTCTCCACGCCTGATCCGTGTGGAAGCTCACACCTTGGCCACCGCCATCAAAATAGGCAATCCCGTTTCCTGGAAAAAGGCGGTGCGGGCCATGGACTGGACACGAGGCTGGTGCGACGTAGTCAGCGAACAGGAGATTGCGGATGCCAAGGCCATGATTGGTCGAGACGGTGTTGGTTGTGAGCCAGCTTCAGCCACGACGGTTGCAGGCATCAAGAAGTTGATCCAAACCGGGGAGATTGACAAAGACGAAGACGTTGTGGCAGTCCTGACCGGAAATCTGATGAAGGACCCCGATTACACTGTCAACTACCACCAAGATTCACTCTACGAGATGGCCTCCTACCGGAACGAATTAATCGAACGAAAGGACAAGATCCAGTCTACGTTTGCCAACGCCCCCCTCAAAATCAAGCCCCGCAAAGAAGAGATCCTGAGAATCATAGGACTCTAAGTCCAGAGACAGTTTGACCCGCGGAGCCAACCGCCGGGGTTTTCTGGGCAGCCCCATGAGTTGTCCGGAGATTGACGATTTTTTGCTTAAGTATTTCGACCACATTTGATATATTTGATTGTATCAGGGACTGCCTCAAATCATCTATGACGATGTTTGGAGTCCTGGAGCATGGGCTTCGCCATTATGTTGTTTTTAGCGAAGACGGGGCGGTACGAAAGACAACTTTCTAAACGGAGGAACTTTTTTGCTTACTATTAGACTGACCCGCATGGGCAAGAAGAAAAATCCGGCGTATCGTGTTGTGGTAATTGAGAAATCTCACGCCAGAGACGGACGGTTCGTCGAAGTGTTGGGGAATTACAATCCTAAGCATGACGCGGACTGTATCCACCTCGACAAGGAGAAATACAATTATTGGATCTCCCGGGGTGCGCAACCGAGCCAGACGGTGAAGAGTCTCGCAAGAAAGGTCGGCTAGCTACAATACGATTCCTGTTCCTGTCACCCGGATTGAAGACACTTCGTTCTGCATTGAACTGACCACAACCTGGAGGTGGCTATGAAAGAACTGATTGAGCAAATCGCCAAGGCGCTGGTGGACAACCCCGATCAAGTGTCAGTGAGACCCATCGAAGGTGAGCAGATCACCGTCCTTGAACTGAGAGTGGCACAAAGTGACTTGGGCAAAGTGATCGGCAAGCAGGGACGGACAGCTCGTTCAATCAGGACTATCCTGGGTGCTGCAGGAATGAAACTGAAGAAACGTTTTACTTTGGAAATACTGGAGTAGTTACTGAATTGGTGGAGCCCCGGTTCATCACTGTCGCCAGAATCAACAGGTCACGAGGCACCCGGGGCGAGGTCTCCGCCCAACTCTTAACGGACTTTCCCGAGAGATTCGAATCACTCAAATCCAAAGATGTTGCTCTCCAGAGAGCAGACGAACCCCCACTCCACCTTCGACTCGATTCATACTGGTTCCAGCGGGACAAAATCATCCTGAAGTTTCAAGGAGTGGATTCCATTCCCCAGGCTGAAAGTCTTCGAGGATGCGAAGTGAAGGTTCTGCGGGAAGAGGCAGTAGCTTTGCCAGCCGGCACTTATTACCAATTTGACCTTGTGGGCTGCGAGGTAATCGGGGCAGAAGGCCGTCATTACGGAAGAGTAACAGAGGTGCTCGAGTTTGGGGCCGGTCCCTTATTGAAGGTCGAATCCGGTCAACGAGAGCTACTCATCCCTTTTGCTGAGGGGTTCCTGGTCAGGGCAGATATCGTAGCCAAGAAGCTGATCTTTGACTTACCCGAAGGCTTGGCCAACCTTTAATCTGCCCGCCGTCCGCCTTTTTCCCACTTCGGTCCGATGACTCACATCCGCTTTGATGTTATCACGATCTTCCCAGCATTCTTCAGTGGCCCGCTCGACTGCGGGATTGTGAAGCAAGCGCAAAAGAAAGGGAATATTTCAGTTTGCGTTCATGACCTAAGGGCCTTCACCTCAGATAAGCACAAGACAGTCGACGACCGCCCCTTCGGAGGCGGGGAAGGAATGGTTTTGAAGCCGGAACCGCTTTTTCAGGCAGTCGAACACGTCTACTCTCTCTTGCCCGGGACCGGGCGCCAAGTGATCCTTCTATCCCCCCAAGGGGAGAAATTTGACCAGTCACTGGCCTTCCAACTGGCCCGATCACCGCAGATCACCTTGATCTGCGGCCGCTATGAAGGTGTTGACGAGCGGGTAGCGGAACACTTGGCCACCTCGGAAATCTCCATCGGGGATTATGTCTTGAGTGGAGGCGAGTTGGCAGCCTGTGTCTTATTGGACGCTATCACTCGGTTGGTGCCCGGAGTCTTGCACAATCAGTCTAGCGCCCAGCGGGATTCCTTTGGGACCAGCCCGGATCACAGGATCACGCTGCAGCAGCGAGCTGCCTTGCTCGACCATCCTCATTACACTCGACCGGAGGTTTTCAATGGATTGAAAGTCCCTGAGGTCCTGCTCTCGGGGCACCATGCCAGGATTGAGGCCTGGCGTCATAAGAAGGCCCTAGAAAAGACTTTGAAGAATCGGTCGGATCTCTTAAAATATGAAGGTTTGTCCGGGTCAGACAGGAATTATTGAAGACTGAGATCGAAATATAGCTTTCAGAATTAAGGAGTCAGCATGAATCGGCTGAGGGTTGTTGAACAAAAGGTAATGCGTCCGGACCTCCCGGATTTTGGAGTGGGTGACAGCGTCCGGGTCCACGTCAAGATCAAGGAAGGCGACAAAGAACGCATCCAGGTGTTCGAGGGCATTGTTATAGCTTTCAAGCGTGGAGACATCCGGTCGAGTTTCACCGTTCGGAAGACCTCCTTTGGCCAGGGGGTGGAGAGAATTTTCCCGCTTCATTCTCCGGTGATCGACAAGATTGAGGTTGTCCGGAAGGGCAGGGTCCGGCGCGCCAAGCTCTATTATTTGCGGGGCCTGAAGGGCAAGGCCGCCCGGATCAAGGAAGTTAGAGTCAACTAAAGACTGCAGTGAGTTTCCGCCGTCAGGTTAGCACCTGGAATTTAAGTGCTAACCTTTTCTTGTTTCACCAGTCGGTAGTCTGTTCCCAAGTGCGCGGATGCTGAAGCGTTCATCATTTGAGTGGACTCCGGGTTGTTCCTCGGGATGCGACTCGAGCTTTGAGCAGCGGGCCCTGCAGCAAGGCTATTGCCGAATTGGCGGTGTCGACGAGGTGGGGAGGGGGGCGCTCTTCGGGCCGGTCTGTGCTGCGGTCGTCGTCCTAGACCTCCAGCGCGTTCCATTCGGGATTAATGATTCCAAAAAACTTAGTGCTAAGCAAAGGCTCCATTTGGCCGAAAACATTAGAGAAGCTGCTTGGGATTTCTCGGTGGCCTTTGTGGAGGCCGGAACCATTGATAGAATCAACATCTTGGAAGCCACCAAGGAGGCCATGCGTCAGGCCATCCGGGGTTTGAGAACTCTTCCGGACTGTCTCCTGTGTGACGGCATTGTGATTGACGGGGTCACTATTGCGCAGCGCAGGATTGTGCATGGTGATGCGCGTTCCGTTTCCATTGGGGCCGCCTCTATCCTAGCCAAAGTGGAACGGGATCGCCTGCTGCTGGAATTGGATAGCTGCTTTTCCGGCTACGGACTGGCGCAAAACAAGGGATACGGAACCCGGTTCCATCTGGAGGCTCTAAAGCGTTTGGGCCCCACCTCGCAACATAGATTGACTTTTCGGGGAGTTTATTCGGCAGGGCCTCCGGCGTTGCCGTCGCAACAGATGCAGTTCGAGGGCTACTAAAGGGCAGGCATTGACCTGCCGGAACGACCCCTCGAGGTGATAATCCCGCAGTTGCGGTCAGTCTGGAGTTGAAGGAAAGCCCGCATTCATAACTGGGAGATAGGGTAAGGATGGCTTTAAACAAAGCCAAAGTCTTAAAGGCCGCTGAAAAATACGTCGTCCAGGGAAAAATCAGCTCCGCCATCGCCGAATACCAAAAGCTCATCAAGGAAGATCCCACAGACCTCCCGCTGGTGAATACGTTGGGGGATCTTTACGTCCGGATCGGGAATATCCCCGAGGCGGTCAAGTGCTTCACGCGGCTGGCGGAGAGTTATGACAATGGCGGATTCGTGGTACGTGCTATTGCCATGTACAAGAAGGTCTGCAAGACCGATCCCTCTCAGACCCAGTCCCTGAGCCGCCTGGCCGACCTTTACGTTCGACAGGGATTAATGAGCGATGCCTGCTTCCATTACCTGCAGGTGGCAGAGGTTCTGTTGCGTAAGGGGAGCTTCAAGGAGGCGGCGGCCACCCTGGTCAAAACTGTAGAGGTGGATCCGGAAAATCCGATCATCGATGGGCGCCTCGCTGACGTCTATCTGAAGCTTGGGCAGACCCAACAATCCGTTCGGGCCTGGCATTCAGCTGCCCAGAAATGCCGGAAAAAGGGGGCCCTGGCGGAAGCTGAGGGTTATTTGAAACGGGCTTCCGAGCTTAACGAATCGGACCTCCAGGTGTCCCTGACTTATGCCGAAGTCATCAGCGAACTGGGGCGTCCCGATGAAGCGCTGGCCCGGCTCGATCAAATTCAGTTTCATGAATTCAACCCGGAAATCCTGGAAGGACAATACAGGATTTTCCTGCGGGCCGGACGGCTGGAAGACGCCTTGAAAACGGCCGACCACCTAATGGAGTTGGACAACCAGTACTACGAACTCCATCTGGCCCTTTCCAATTCATATGCCGGACGCGGAGATCTGGACCGAGCAGCCCGGCAGGTTGAGAGAGTCCTCGACACCGCTTTGGAAAAAGGCGACGGGATCGGGATTGAGAATCAATTGAAAAGGTTGTTACAGCAGGACCCCGAGCACATCCCGACTTTACTTCAGTTGATCCGCTATTACTCCGCCGCCAATCTCACTCACAACCTTCCAGGACTACTGGAACAAGTGGGAAACCTGTATATCCGAAAAGAATTATTCGCCGAAGCAGCCAGTGTTTACTCCCAGTTGGCTCGTTTGGAGCCCGACACCCTCTCCCACCGC
>JBGPHY010000009.1:0-26830 GCA_041484625.1 Terriglobia bacterium
TGCTCAATGTGCCGTTGAGTCAGGACTGGTTGTTTGATCGTTCCGGCGCTGCCCCCCCCGAATTCCTGAAATTCCTGGATCGCATTAACTTCGACTACAATATTCATGGTGATGTCCCTGTTCATCAGGACGTGGGGTGTTATATCCAGGTTGACTCCGACATCGATATAAGTGAAGTTGACCACCGGGGTCCCGCCGATGTTGCCGGCAAAGGTCGGCTGAAAGCTTCCCTGCGCGACCGGCTGCTTCGTACCGATTCGCAACTTGGCAATCTTTCCATCCGCCGCACGGAGACTGGGTTTTTGCAGGACCCTCCCGCGCGCCAGCTTAGCCAGCCAATCGACGTTGACCGACGGGATAGTCATGGCGAAATTACTTCCATTAATATTTCGCAATTGGTCGAGGGTAATAGAATTGGTGGCCGTAGTTCCCGTCCCGTTCGTAAATGCGATGCTGGTCGAAGTCGGCGGTGTGACACCCAAGTCCAGATTGGCCGTCCGACTCACCTCCATGACGGCTACCTCGATCAGAACTTCCGCCTTGCTCTTGTCAATCGACTGCAGGATCTTCTCCGCCATGGCAATCTTGTCCGGGGAATCCCGGATGACGATGGCGCTCTGGGAGTTGACGGCTGCAATCTTGGTCAGGTTGAGCACCATCCGGAGCATGTTGACTGTCTCTGTGAGATCCTGCTGGGTGAGGGAGTTGCCCAGGTAGAAAGTCTTAATGACCTGTTCCTCGTAAGCTTGTCTGGTTTGCTGATTGTCGTTGGCCACCAGGATGGTATTCTTGTTGATAGTCGTCCAATAAGTCTTGGTTTGCAGGGCGAGGATATCGAGAGCTTCAATGACGGAAACATTGTTCAGATCCACGGAGATTGAGCTGGCTGGCTTAAGGTCGGGGTCGTAAATGACGTTGATGCCGCCTACTTTGGCAATGGAATCGTAGGCCCTTTTCAGGTCCCCACTGAGCTTCAGAGTGATGGGTACCGTCTGGATGTCGGTCAGTGCCTCCTTGGCTCCGGCGATCTTGCCCTTCTCCACAACTTCGCTGAGTTTCTTCTTTTCCTCTTCGCTCAGCTTCTGACGCTGCTCCAGCAACTTCTGAACCGCTTTCACCTCCTGGGCTGCCAGGGCATTAGAGGGATCAATTTCGCCGGCCTTCCTGAACTCCAGCAGGGCCGCCTCCAGGCTGCCGGAGTCCTTCAACCTGCGGCCCTGCTCGAAATGGGCAGTGGCAGCTTGAAAGCGGGTCCTCTCGTAGTTGACGCGATACTCGAGGTTCTGGGGGTCGTTCTGTGCCGCTTTCTCGTAATATTGCAGCGCCTCATCGAAATTCTTAGTGCGCTCCAATTTCTTTCCCTGCTTAAAGGCGCTAGAACCTGCACAAGCACACAAGAATGCGGACAGAACAATAACGAGTACTTGTCTATTCGATAGAGTGCTCGGCCTTAGATGCATTGACGCGACCTTGGGATTTGAAAGTGAATCCTTGGCATTACCAGCCCCAACACGGCATTGATTCATAGAGGTGACAGGCGACGGTTTCCTCTCGGTGTTTTCATGCCCTTCAGACCCATGGGCGCCCCCCGAGGAAAGTCTAGCATGAAGAAGGCAGCCATCACCACAAAACAAGTGAAGCCGAATTTGACAATTCCACGGGCCTGGGCTAGACTTTGCAGTCGCTTCAGGTCCTGGGTAGGCTCGGGTTTTCACAGGTTGACCGTCGCCCCTCCACTGGCAGATCGACCCGCCAATCATAGTCGAACGGCGTTTTCCTCAACACTATGATCAAGAAAAAGCATCGCATCGCTACCTTGATTCTGAGATTCGTTGAGTCCATCATTACAGCTTTCTCGTTTGCCCTGGCGTACTTTGTTAGAAGAGAACTTCCCACACCCTGGTTTGGACCGTTGTTCCCGTTTGCCGACTACCTGGTTCTACTCCTGGTGGTGATTGTCCTGTGGAATCTATTGTCGGTTGTGATCCAGGGACACCGCGCCCCTCTGGCGGAGGACCCTTTTGACGTGGTCAAATCAGTCGGGGTCACTGTCATGCTGGGCAGCATCCTCATCAGCGCTGCTATTTTCTTCTTCAAGCTGGAATTCATTAGTCGTCCATTTGTTGCCATATTTGCACTCAGTAATTTCCTTCTGCTTTGCAGTTTTCGAGTTTTTGCCAAGGAAAAATTGAGCTGGTTCCAGAGTGTGCTTGACGGGGAGCGCAATGTCCTGATTGTGGGAACCGATGAAAAGGCCGCTCAGCTGGCAAAGGTACTGGAAGAGGCAAGGTTATGGGGATACCGAGTCGTCGGAGTGGTGAGAGAATCCGCCACTCACACGGTCGATCCGGCTCTCAACGGTTACCCGCTGATGGAACTCTCCAAGATCGGAGAGATCCTCCGCAACCACATTGTGGATGAGACGATATTCGTGGTCTCCAAGGAGGCTCTGGCCAGGTTGGAGGAGGTCTTCCTGCTTTGCGAAGAGGAGGGTGTCAAGACGCGAGTGATGTTGAGTTTCTTTCCTCATGTGACCTCCAAAGTCTACCTGGAGGCCCTTTACGATCTTCCCCTTTTGACTTTTTCTACGACTCCCCAAAACGAATATCTGCTTTTCATTAAGAATGTCTTGGATTTCCTGCTGGCGGTCCTGTTAGTGGTCCTGTTTTCTCCGGTGCTGGTGCTGGTGGCCTTAGCCGTGAAACTGACTTCCAAAGGTCCTCTCATCTTCCGTCAGATGCGGTGCGGGCTGGGGGGAAGAAAATTCACGCTTTACAAGTTCCGCTCAATGGTGGAAGGGGCCGAGGAGAACCGTGAGCACCTCGAGCATCTGAACTTCATGTCTGGCCCGGTGTTCAAGGCCCGACGGGATCCCCGTTGCACTCCCGTCGGCCGAGTCCTGAGGAAATTTAGCTTGGACGAACTGCCTCAGCTTTTCAATATCCTGAGGGGAGATATGTCATTCGTGGGCCCGCGACCTCCGATTCCGCTGGAGGTGGAACACTACGAACACTGGCAACGGCGCCGCTTGAGGATGAAACCGGGACTGACCTGTCTGTGGCAGATCAGCGGGCGTAATCAGATTGATTTCGCTGAGTGGATGAGGATGGACCTTTACTACATCGACAATTGGTCCCTGTTGCTGGACCTGAAGATCTTTTTGAAGACAGTCCCAATTGTTCTGCTCGGTAAGGGCGCGGGCTAGGCCTTCACTACAACCAGGGTAAAATCATCCTGGATCATTCGGTCGGCTGCAAAGTCCAGCACCTGCTCCTGGAGCATGACGGTCAGTTCCTTTGCTCGCAGGCTCCGGTGGTTCTGCACCAGAGCGACCAGACGCTCGATACCGAATTCTTCTCCGGTATCACTGTAGATTTCGCTGACGCCATCCGTGTAGAGAAGCAGGATATCTCCCGAGGTGAGGCCCAGGAGACTCTCCTGATAGGTGGAATTCTCAAAAGCGCCAAGGATTAATCCTCCGGTCTCCAACTTTTCCCAGTTCCCATCTGCCCGCACCAAAAGAACCGGATTGTGACCGGCATTGCAGTAAGTCAATATTCTTTTTTGCTCGTCCAAGACCCCATAGAAGGCTGTGACAAACTGGTTGCTGTCCGTGCTCTCCCACAGTAGCCGGTTGACCTTGGCCATGATGGTACTGATGGCGTAGTTGTTGCGGATTTCGGCCAGCAAGCTGGCGCGGAAACTGGCCATAATCAGGGAAGCAGGAATGCCTTTCCCGGAGACATCGCCGATTACGACGCCCCATTGGCCTTCGACAATCCTGATGAAATCATAGTAATCCCCGCTAACCAGCTGCGACGGGAGGTTGAGTCCGGAGACTTCAATTCCTGCGATACTAGGTTCCGTTCGGGGCAAGAAACTCCGTTGAATCTCGCGGGCGATGCTCAGCTCGCGTTCCAGCTTGTTTTTTTCCACTAGCGCCCGGTGGAGTTGGGCCTTCTCGATGGATAGCGCCGCCTGGTGGGCAAATCTCTGGAAGAGGGCCAAATCGTGAAGAGTGTAGGCATCTGGTTCTTTGCTGTCCAGCGTGAAGACTCCGATCCGCCGGTTATTGACCACGATGGGGGCAATCATCACCGAATTCGTGGTATTATCCAAGTTCTGATAAGCGGGGTATTGGGCGAGATCGCGCAGTACAACAGCGTTCTTCGTTTCGCGCATGAGTTGAGCCGCGCTCCGTCCAATGTTGAGGAGGATGGTCTCGTCCAGTTCGCTCCCATAACCATATACCACCATGCGTTGGATCACCTGGGTCTGACGATCCACCAAGAAGATTCCGGCTGCGTCACAGGGCACCAGCGCACGCAACGCATCAATAATCAAATTCAATAATTCGTCCAGGTCCAGAGAGGCACTGATCTGCTGGATTACTTCTGCCAGCTTTTCTTCTTCCAGGCTAAACCGCTCCGCTTGCTCGGATAGCTTGAAGTAGTTCAGCCCCATGGCCACCTGGAAGGAAAACACCGCCAGGTAAGCCAGATCTTCATCTTTTAAGGGTTCCGAATTCGTTCCAAAGAGGAGTTCCAACACGCCGAATAGGTTACCGCGACGAATCAGCGGACTGGCTATAACTCTCCGGGCGCTGAAACCCATCGCTCCGTAAACAGACTTCGAAACCACATGACCCTTTAAATCGTTCAGTATCAGCGAAGATTGTTTCTTGCCGACTTTCCCCGCAATTCCCTCTCCCAAACGCAATTTCAGCGGCTGGCGACCGTTTGGTGGATCCGGAGCAGCGTACACCAATTCCTCCCGGTCAGAGTCAAAGAGCGAAATCAACACGGCATCGCAGCGAAATTCCTCCTTCAAGATACGGTCGATGTTCCTGAAGAGGGCCTGTGCGTCGGGGCAGGAGTGCAATTCCTGCTGAATGTGCGCCAGCACAGAAATCTTCAAAGATTTCGAGATGTCCTCAAACCGGGTTAAGTTGGCAGGGTTAGGTACAGAGTCTGTCATGACGAAATTTCACCGAAAAGCGTCGGAAGCGAGTCGTACACGGTGCGATCTGGAACTCCAGCGGACAGGAAGGATCGCCGGCGCTCGGCACACTTGTTGCAGACGCCGCAATGAACCAGGCCTGCGGGATGGATGCAGGAGAAACTGAAATGAAGCGGCAGGTCCCTCCCGAACTGGACTACTTCCTCCTTGGAAAAAGTTGCAAAGGGGGCGTAAACCTGGAGTGAGTAGTTCATAGCAAGGCTGGCAATCCCAGCAAACCGGGCGAAGAACTCCGGGGTGGAATCCGGGAAAGGGTTCCCCCTAAGAGTGCCCAGCACGATTGCAGGAATCTCGTTTAATGCACAGAACAGGCCAGCCTTGCAAAGAAGCAAGAGATTCCGCCCAGGCAGGTAAACTTCGTTGTCTGCGGACTGATGACCCGGGACTGAGACTCCGGTCACGCTCCAGTGTTGTAGGTAAACATCGGCCACCGGCAAGTGCAGGACCCGAACCGGTTGAATTTTCTCCGATCCCAGGGAGCTCAAGAACCGATTGAGCCAGTGTAGTTCAACGGTTTCCCAGAGCAAACCAGTTCGGATGTAAACCGGACAGATTACCCGCGCATATTGCAGCACCACTGTCGCTAGCACACAGCTGTCCAATCCGCCGCTCACCAGAACGCAGACTTTATGTCCGTTGAGTTCGCTGGCCGTTTCCCCAATTGATCTCAAGACGAGTTCACCATCAAGATCTCCGCAAAAGAAAGGATTCTACCTTTGTTCTGAAGCAATCGCCAACCTGAAAAAACGGATGGACAAAGCCGCCCGCCCTCTGCATAATGGGGATCTCGTATCCATCTATCTTCCGGTTGTGTTCCTGCCGGAGCTTAAGCACGCAGGCCCTGGTATCAGGGAGACCGCTGGTCGGAAGTGGGGCTGCCCCGAGTCAATGTCGCCTCCTGGTTAGCTTCAGCCGCAGGCTGCGATGACTGCCATTTTGGGCTCTGTAAACATCCCATAAAGAGGTTTCGATCATGGTTCCTCGTCAAACCCTAAGAATTATGAGGATAATTCTTGTTTCCAGTCTCTTTTTCCTTGTGCTGAGCCCGGGACGAGTTCTTTGCCAGCAGAGCCTCGCCGCCCAGGGCGAGGCGGTTCAGCAGGCCGCTCCTTCTGGCTCCTCCTCCCCTGCAGTGAAAACCGATACTGGCGACACGGCTTGGTTGCTCGCATCCAGTGCGTTGGTGCTGCTGATGACTCCCGGCCTGGCCTTGTTCTATGGGGGCATGGTCCGGCGTAAGAACGTCTTGGGCACAATGATGCAGAGTTTCATCTTGGTGGCGTTGGTCAGCGTGCAATGGGCGTTGTTCGGTTACAGCCTGTCCTTTCACGAAGGGAGCTTCTGGGGAGGTTTCGGGTGGAGCTTTCTTAGTGGTGTTGGGCCAAGTCCTGATCCCTATGGCTACGCCGGTACCGTTCCCCAAATGGCCTTCATGGCGTTCCAGCTCATGTTTGCCATCATTACTCCGGCTCTGATCATTGGGGCGGTGACCGGAGTCGTTTGCTTCTGGTCCACATCCTACGTCAAAAACCACTTTGGATATGATGATTCCCTCGATGCATTCGGGGTGCACGGAGTGGGGGGAACCGTCGGAGCAATTCTCACTGGGGTCTTTGCTACAACGGTCGTGAATCCTCAAGCTGCCAACGGGTTGTTCCACGGCAATCCACGTCAGCTTGTCAATCAGAGCGTGGCCGTGCTGGCTACCTGGCTGTTTTCCGCAGTCATGTCGCTGATCCTGATCAAAATCGTTGACCTCATTGTCGGATTGCGCGTAGATATCGCGGATGAGATTGAAGGGCTGGACAGTTCCCAGCACGGCGAGAGCGGATACAACCTGGAGGCCTAATTTTCCCAGCGGGGGCTGCTACATACCCCTCCAGACTACACATGCTTGGCGAAGACCAGGCCTTCCATCAGTTTCGGATGGAAATGGGTGGATTTCTGAGGAAGGAGGTCACCAGCCTCCACGACTTCCTTGACTTGTTCGATGGGCGTTGCATTCAGCAGCAAGGCACACTGAAGTCCCTTCTGGTCTGTCATCTGGATGGCCTCCCGGAACTCGCTGATGTATTCCAGGTTACTTTGTTCAGTGAGCTGTTTCTCTCCAATGCCCAGCAGCCGGTCGAGAACTACGGTCTGGAGGACGGAGATGTCCAGTTTCCTCCAAGCCTGCGTCTTATCGGCTGGCCAGGCCTGCCGCTGTGCCGCAGCTTTCCTGAAACACAAGAGCGCCATTTTGCCAATGGAGGGCAGGTACAGCACGAAGGCATTCTCCCCGCGGTTCCCGAGCTGACGAGCCTCATCCAGGTAGCGCTCCGCCAGGGAAGACTTCTCGCCCCCTGGGGCGATCTCGTTTTTAATCTCAAAGTCTTCGGACAATCGCCTGAGCAAATCCTCTGAGTTGAAACCTGCAACATTTTTAACCAGCCGATGAATGGGAAAAATCGTAATTCCCGCAGACTCCAATCGAACGAAGCTCATTAATTTGTAGGCGTAAAGTCCCCAGTGCTGGTTCTCTGGGGCTCGAGGCAGGGCCTCTTCGCGAAAGGCCAGTGCTACTTCATAGCGATGATGACCGTCGGCAATAATGACCCTTTTGTCCGACATAAGAGATTGAAGAGCCTCAATGACATGAGGATCCTCTGTTTTCCACAACTGGTTTACCTCGCCGTGGAGATCCAGCGCTTCCATATCTGCGGCACATGACGTCAGGGAGTCGAGCAGAGCCTCGATTTTCCCTTCCGGATCGGAATACAACACCAACACCAAGCCGGTGTCAGCCAAAGATGCCCGCAACAGGTTGAGCCGATCCTGCTTGGGTTTTGAAAGCGTGCGTTCATGGGGCAACACGATTCTCCGGTCGTAATCTGTCACCTCGCCCAGGGCGATAAATCCTTTCCGGAGGCGAGTCCTCTGGCCTGATACGCAGTACTGCTGGAAATAAGGGTAGAGAGCCGGTCGTTCATCCTGCACAAACACTCCCTCATGAATCCACTGATTGACCAGAGCCTTTGATCGGCTATAACGGTTATTGGTGAAACCATCCTGCGGCGACTCCTTGTTCATGATAATCCGGGAGACGTTGTAGGGGTGTCGAGCATAGAGCAGATCATCAAGACCTTGCTGGTATTGGTCGTAGGGAGGGGAAATCACATCGTCCAACTTCCCGATCTTTGCAAGGTTGTAACGGTAACCTCGGAAAGGCATTATTCTCATGATGTCATAGATCCTTGTTGTCGCCTGAGTTCTGCAGCAGGCTCGAGTCTCAGCCGCCTTACACCAATCATCATCAGAGGAGATTTATCAACTTGATTTAACAATCGCGAGGTGAGGCTGCGGGGAATCATATACTTCCCCCACGACGGCAGACAGAGGATTGCCTCCGGCCTGAAGACGCTCTAGAAGGTTGTCCGCATACCGGAGGGGCAGGGAAATGAGCAAGCCTCCTGAAGTCTGCGGGTCGTAACACAGCTCTTCCTCTTCCCGGCTGACTCCTGCGCCAACGCTCAACTGGGCGGCCGCCATTTGACGGTTTAATGGAGTCATTCGAGTCTTGGCCCCGCTTTGAATCATCTGCAGTGCCTCTGGGTAGCGAGGGACTTGAGAGATGTCGATGCGTAATCCCGCACGACTGGCCCTGGCCACTTCCATTGCGTGGCCAGCCAGGCCGAAACCGGTAATGTCGGTGCAGGCATGAGGTTCGAATTCGAGCATGGCCTCACAGGCGACCTTGTTGAGCCGCACCATGTCCCCGATCACCCGGTCCAGGACAGCCTGAGGTAGTTTGCCGGAACGAACTCCCCCGATGATCACACCGGAACCAATGGGTTTGGTCAGAATGAGGCAATCTCCCGCCCGTGCTCCACTGTTGGGAACGAATTTCCGTGGATGAACGATTCCAGTGACTGAGAGTCCGTATTTCAATTCGTCGTCATTGACCGTGTGACCACCCAATAAGACCGCTCCGGCCTCCTGGATCTTTTCCAAGCCTCCCTGCAGAATAGCCTCAAGCACGTCGTTGGGAATCCCCGAACCCGGAAAGCAGCATAAGTTCAGGGCGGTAATCGGCCGCGCACCCATGGCGTAAATGTCGCTCAACGAGTTGGCGGCTGCGACCTGTCCGAACACATAGGGGTCGTCGGAAATAGGAGTAATGAAATCAACGCTCTGAACCAGAGCCAGATCGTCAGTGAGCTTAAACACACCAGCATCATCGGAAGTGCTCAGGCCAACCAGCACGTTAGCTCCACCTTCGGGAGTTACTTTCTTGAGGATGTCAGCCAAGTCCAACGGACTCAGTTTAGCCGCTCAACCTCCGGATTTGGCATAGGCTGTCAATTTACAGCCATTGATCCGATCCAAATCAATACCCTCCGAGAACCAGCATCAAATGCAATGGAGATTAGCGAAATCAAATGGGATTGTCAATTCAGGCCAGGTGCAGGGATTCAGCACGGTCATCGCAGCACCATCCGAAGCAAGCAGCCGCATCAGAGTGAATCAAGCCGTCTTTGAAGTCCGATGGAGAACTTCGGAGATCCGGTCTTTCAGCTCAGAAAGATCGGAAGACTTAACCACGTAGGCATCAGCGGCCCAGGTGAGGAAGTTGTCCTTATAGCTGGTGTAGGCTGTGTTCAGGATCAGTGGAGGACTCGAGGGTAATTCCATGATCTGCTTAAGGGTCTCAAGCCCATTGACTTCAGGCATGCGAATATCCAGGATGACTAGATCGATGGCAGCGACGCGCAGCTTTTCCAATGCCTCCGGTCCACTGCAAGCAATGCTGACCTCGTAGCCTTCCTCCCGCAGTTCCTTCTCGTACAGCTTGAGAAGGTTTTTCTCGTCATCGACAACCAGGATCCGTTTCATATGGCAGTCTTCCTATGAAGATACCATCGGGAGATTGATGTAAAAAGTCGAGCCCACTCCCAACTGACTCTCCACGTAGATGGAGCCCTTATGATTGGCCACAATCTGAGAGGCTATATTCAGTCCCAGTCCGGAACCGGTCGACTTGGTGGTAAAGAAGGCGTCAAAAAGTTTGTCCAGTTTGTCCTCGGAGATTCCCGTTCCGGTATCCGCAATGGAAATCCGAACAAAATCATTCTGGCAAGCCATTCGAATGGTTAGTTTCCCTTCTTCCACCATGGACTCGATGGCATTGTTCACTATGGCCGTCAGCACCTGTTTCATTTGATCCGGATCCACGCGGCACAGGGCCGCGGGATCGGCACAAACCGTGACCTGGATACATTTTTCCCGGATTGGCAGGCTCAGCATGATCAGGAGCTGGTCGATCAGCTGGCGGAGGTCGACCATCTGCCTGCGCGGGATTCCGGGACTCACAAACATGAGCACATCGGAGAGGATCGCCTCCAGGCGTCGGACTTCGTTTACAATGATCTTCAAGTATTCGGCATCCTCCGAATCGGCAGGTCGTTTTTTCAGCAGGGCATTCGCAAAACCGCCGATGCTCACTAGCGGCGTACGAATCTCATGCGCCATTTTGGAGGCCAGTTCCCCCAAGGTGGAAAGTTTCTTGGAGTGCATCAGCCGGTCCTGCATCGTCTCCAATTCGCGAAGGTGACGTTCGCCTTCCTTGATCCTCGTTCGCACCTCCTCATATAGCCGGGCATGTTCGACGGCCGAGGATGCATAATTGGCAAATGTCTCAAGGGACCGTAAATGTTCCTGGGAGATTTTTTTCTGGGTCACCAGGTTGTCTGCGAGCAGGAGCCCCAGGCTCCTCTTGCGGGATTGGAGGGGGACTGCAGCAAAACTTTCCACTCCCAGAAGGGACAACACCTCTTCGGAGTGGTGGTGCGAGGGAAGGTCCGAAGCAATGATCTCGGGCTGCATCTCGCGGAGGAGTTCACAGAAGAGATGAGAACGGTCGGCCAGCGGAACCCGGATACGATGTACGAGGTTATTCACCTGGGCATCCTGATGCTGCCAGTCTTTCCCTAAGGCGGCCAATTCCTCCAGGCTGAGCTTCCGGCCGCTCAAGGCGCTCCAGATCCGCATCGCCTCGTCGAAGTTGGAAGGACCGATGGCCATTTTTCCTTCCAACACTCGGTCGGATTCATTGATCAGTAGCAGGAACGCCCGGTTGAATCCCAGGCCCTCTTTGGCGGTCACTCCGATGAGGATCCTGTGCAGAATCTCTTCCAAATTCAAAGTGCTGAGCAGAGACCTGGCGATGTCATCCAGCAGCGAGAGTTCAAACACCTTGCGATGGAGATCGTTCTCGACGTGACGTTTCTGCGCGTACAATTCCAGGAATTCACGGGACCGCTGCTCCAGAGCGCCGGCATATTCCTCGATGTCAGCACCCAGGACAGCCTGGATGTTTTTTCCTTTGAACTTGTATTTCTGAAACAGCCGTTCAGAATACCGCCCCTGTGCCTTCAGCACCTGGAAGTATCTGGCCTGGTCAATGCTCCAAACATCAATGAAAACCGGAGCCGCGTCTTTGATCTGTGCCACCGCGGGTGCGGGCAGGAATCCTCGTTGGAGGGGGACATAAGCTGCACATTCCCGACGGGTGATTTCTCCCATCACCTGCCTCAAAAGTTCGGGAATCCGTTGCTCGTATCCAGCGATCTTGCCTATCGTTTCCAGATTGTCGAATAAGTAGAAGTTTCGCCGGCCCTCTTGTCGGACGAGCTGGCAAATCTGGGTGGTCAGCCTCTCAAGCTGAGTGGCTCTCTGGAGAAAGGAATGGACCCTGCAACGGTTGTCGGGCCGCCAGGTCGGTAGCCCACCTTCATCAAACTGAATGAAGTGGGTCGAGATGCCTTCCTTGTCCAGAATCGCATCCAGCGGGCCAAGGAAGTGTGCATACTCCTGCTCATGGCCCAGATGGAAGACCAAAGTGTCACCCCACTTGGGTCCCTCCAAAGCCTCGTCCAGGGGGGGAATTCCGCTGGACCAGGTCAGCTTCGACTTAAGATTCGTCACTTTGGCCATACCCGGACTGGGGCTCGCAGAGCTCGCTCCCGACCAACATGAGAGCGCACTGACCAGGGATCCCGCTTGCCTACAGGCCAGAAGCCATCTCCAGCCGGGTGGCAGCATTAATGATCTTAGGTTGGACCAGCCTTTCAAAGTCCTGGTACTTCATCCGAATCGTGTCAATGTGGGTTCCAGCGTTGAAGACAATTTCTTCGTTGGCTGATAGTGACTTGTCCACATAGACCGGCAAATTGTACAGGTTTCCGAAGGGAACCATTGCCCCGATTTCGGAGTCGGGGAAGAGAGTAGAAAACTCCTTCTCCGTGGCCAGTTGGACATGTTTGTAAGGAAGCTCTTCCCGCAGGCTCTTCATGTCCAGTTTCATGACAGCAGGTAGGACTACCATCAAGTGTTGAAGGTCGGCGGTAACCACGATCGTCTTGGCCATTTCCCGGCCCGGCACGTGCTGAGCTGCGGCAACCTCCTGGGCCGTGTAAGCCAGTCGATGCGTACAATGAGTGTAAGGAACCTGGCTAGCCTCCAGATACTCCCGAACGCGCTTTGCAATACTCATAGACACCTCCTCGGAGAGTCTCATTGTGATGGCATGCAAGAGACTTCGGCTTTAGAATTCCCCTGAGCAGTATGTTGGTCTCCTAGACCAAGTTTGAATTCGGAGCGTTTAATCCCCTGTGTTGTCTCGCAATATGCAGTGTTTCTGGTCTAATTCTTGAAAAGATTGAAGGATTTGTCAATCTCCTTCAATGGGTGCCGGCTGCATTAAAGCATTGATTTGGGGGGCGCTGCTTGGTATATATGAATTTTTGATCCAGCCGGGGACTCCTGGCTCAGGACAGTAAAATGGGACGATCCAGAGGTCTGAGGGTTGCTTTCCAGGGAGAACGTGGCGCTTTCAGTGAAATTGCCGCCCGGCAATTCTTTGGGAGCCTGGTTAGGCTGATTCCGTGCGTGTCCTTTGATTTGGTGTTCGATCGGGTAGAATCGGGGGGGGCACGGTTCGGAGTGATCCCCGTCGAAAACTCCCTGGCCGGAAGCATCCATCAGAATTACGACTTGTTGTTAGAGCATGATTTGCAGATTATCGGTGAGCAAAACGTTCGAATCGTGCATAACTTGATAGTGAACCCCGGAGTCCGTTTTTCCGGGGTCCGTCGCGTCTTTTCCCATCCGCAAGCGTTGATGCAATGCCAGAAACTCATCCGCCGCCTGAAGAGGGCAGAGGTTGTACCCACTTATGATACGGCAGGCAGTGTGAAGAAGATTAAAGAGGAGGGGCTGTTGGACGGAGCAGCCATTGCCAGTGAACTGGCTGCCGAAATCTACGGTATGGAGATCATCAAACGCCGGATACAGGACAATCCGGAAAACTATACCCGTTTCCTGGTGCTCTCCCGAAGGGCCCGGATCCCAACCGCTGCTAACAAGACTTCCATCGTATTTTCCATCAAAAATGTGCCGGGAGCACTCTTCCGTTCCCTGAGCGTGTTTGCCTTGAGAGATATCGACCTGTACAAAATCGAGTCTCGGCCTCTGCTGGGAAAACCCTGGGAGTATCTTTTCTATATTGATTTTGCCGGCAGTCTGCGGCAGGAGAACTGCCGCAACGCCATTTCCCACTTGTCGGAAATCACTACCCTTCTGAAGATCTTGGGCTCATACCCCCGGGACCTCGGTCCGAAGGCCCATGTCTAGCCTCTGCGATGTCAAAGGAATCAAGGTCGGGCATCACTCCGACCCGAGGCGTCCCACGGGCTGCACGGTAGTCCTCATCGAGACAGCGGCTGTTGCAGGAGTGGACGTGCGAGGATCAGCACCCGGGACCCGGGAGACCGATCTGCTCGATCCTGTGAACACAGTAGACAAGATTCACGCCATCCTGTTATCCGGAGGGAGTGCTTTCGGTTTGGATGCGGCGGCAGGCGTCATGCAGTTTCTGGAAGAGCGGGGAATCGGCTACGAAACGGGAGCAGCCAGGATCCCGATAGTGCCGGCGGCAGTGATCTTCGATTTGAATGTTGGAGACGCCTCCGTCCGTCCGGACCGCCAGGCGGGTTATGCCGCCTGCCGACAGGCTCACACCCGGGAGTGCCAGGAAGGCAGTGTTGGTGCAGGCACTGGAGCCACAGTGGGCAAGGTCTTCGGAATTGAGCATGCCATGAAAGGTGGAGTGGGGACGGCATCCATTCAGTCGGGGCCCTGGGTGGTCGGCGCGTTGGTGGTGGTCAACTGCTTCGGTGATGTTGTCGATCCTTGCAGCGGCCGGATCCTAGCCGGCTCGCGGATCGTCGATGGAAAGGGATTGAGGAACTCGGTGGCCTGGATGAAACAAAGGGAGCAGTTTGATGGTCCCCTGGGCGAGAACACTACTCTAGGTGTGGTTGCCACCGATGCCAGGCTTACCAAGGCGGAGACCAGTAAACTGGCACAGATGGCCCAGGATGGGTTGGCTCGAGCAATTAATCCTGTCCACACGCCGTTTGATGGGGACACGGTGTTCGCGCTCTCCACCGGCGAGCAGCCTGTTGACCCCGAGTCTAGGGCGAGTGTTCTCACCATCTTGGGGACTCTGGCTGCCGAGGTGGTTAGCCAGGCTATCTGCCGGGCCGTTATGTCTGCAGTCGGACTGCCGGGCATTCCCGGTTATGCCGAGTGGGTGGGTTCTCAAGTCGATGGCTCCTAAGCGCGTGGCAGGCCTGATCCTTGCTGCCGGCCAATCTCAACGCATGGGTTCGCCCAAAAGCCTGCTGCGAATCCATGAGCGCACCTTCCTGGAGCACATCTTCTCTCAGGCTCTGGAGGCCGGCTTAAGTGACATCCGCATCGTCCTCGGCCACAAGTCCGAAGAGATTGTGCGGAGCCTTCCACATCTGGCTCCCTATATCATTTGCAACCCGGCTTACGAAACGGGACAACTCTCCTCCCTGGTCCGAGGTCTGGATGCTTTTGAAGGCGTACCCTTGGACGGAGTGCTGGTGATGCTGGTGGATCACCCCTATGTCACCCGGGAGCTAATCCAGAAGCTGGTGGAGGCATTTTCCCTCGCTACTTCCCCCCTGGTTATTCCCACCTGCCACGGGAAGCGAGGGCACCCCGTGATCTTTGGCCAGCGGCTCTTTGCGGAACTTAGAGAGGCTCCATTGAACGAGGGCGCTGCCGCGGTGGTGAGAAATCACTCACACGAAATCCTGCATTTGGAAGTCGAGGAGGAAGGCATCCTGATCGATTTGGACACTCCAGAAAACTACGGCCAGTATGTCCGGGTTTCGGAGAAGGATCCATCTGGAGGGGGCCGGCATGATTGATCCAGGAACGCCCCCTCGTCTTCGCGGTGTCTTTGGTTCACTACTGATTCCTGCCCTCCTCTTGCCCCTGGCCCTTCCTCTCGTCATCACACCCCTGGAACAGAGGATCAACAGCGGGCTGGGCCTGTTGCAGGCACCCAAAATCAAGGCCACTGTGGAATTGCTGGCTTCCCGCAGTTTCAGGGGAAGAGGCACTGGCACTCCTGAATCTGAATTGACAGTTGCCTACATTGCCAGTGTATTTCAACGAAATGGCCTGGTCCCTCCGCTAAGGCAAGGGAGCAGTTTTGTCCAGCAGTTCGAACTGACCCAGGCCCTGCCTCGCAATGAAAGTTTCCTTCGCATCGAGCCGGAAGGGTCAATTTCTCCTCCCCTGAAATTCCGGGACGATTATGTTCCCGCCCCTTGGGGAAGGGACAGTGAGGCCGCCTCAGGGGGAATGGTTTTTGTGGGGTACGGAGTGCGAGCACCGGATATGCACTACGACGACTATGCCGGCCTTTCCGTTCAAGACCGAGTTGTACTGGCATTGAGCAAGATGCCTCCATCAGGGAATAATGGGCTCTCCAACCATATCACACGGCAGGATTACGAGGATCCGCTGGAAAAAGCCCGGCTGGCACAGAGCCTGGGGGCCAGGGGGCTCATCCTCATTCTGCCTGCGGCCGAGGAAATTCCTTTGGCTCGGGAGACTGAAGTCCGCAAAGCCCCGATCTATCTCAGTCAGGACGTCCATTCCATCAATATTCCATGTATGCTGGTCAGCTTCAGAACCGGGGAAATGCTCCTCCAAGGAAATACCCCCAGCCCCGATGCGGATTTGAACTCCATCAAGAAAGAGATCGATCAGCAGGGAAGCCCAAGGAGCTTTTTGATGAGTCAGAAGGCGGAATTGCAGGCTCAGTATGAACGGAGAGATTTCCTCGGGTACAACGTCATTGGCGAGGTCCCCGGTTCCGACCCGACTCTTCGGGAGCAGGCCGTCCTGGTAAGCGCCCACCACGACCATCTGGGTGTCGGCGATAACCAGGAGATCTTTTACGGTGCCGATGATGACGCCTCTGGAACGGCAGGTGTCCTTGAACTGTCTGAGGCCTTTGGGCAGAATCCCGCAAAACCACCTCGCAGTATCCTGCTGGCGGCCTGGGGAGCCGAAGAAGTGGGCCTGCTCGGCTCGAAGTATTATGTCTCTAATCCGTTGTTCCCGCTCAAACGGACTATTGCCCAGATCCAATTGGACATGATTGGCAGAGACGAGGACCGACCAGGCGATCCCAACAAGGGGATCGCAGAGGAGAAGCCGGAGGCCAATCTCAATACTGTAACAGTCAACGGAACTCCCTTTAGCCATGACTTGCGGATGGCTCTGGAGACCAACAATGAGAAAGTCGGGCTGGAGTTAAGATTTCGATACGATACGGGAGAAGAAAACTTAATCAAGCGAAGCGATCACTGGCCCTTTCTCAAGGCAGGAGTCCCGTCTATGCTGCTCTTCACGGGATTTCACGCCGACTACCATAAAACCACTGATACTCCAGACAAAATCGACTATGCCAAGATGGAGAGAATCTTGAAGCTGGTGTATCGGACTGCCTGGCAGTTGGCCGACCGGACAAAGTCCCCCGATTACAGCGACCGACTTTTCCGGCAGGACTAGAAGATATCCTGAAGTCTATAGCTCCTGTCCACGGACCGTAAGCTGGCACGACCAGTCCAACTTTAGGGCCACCTGACGCAAAACTCGGGCGTCAGGTGCTTATGGATCTTTGTCCGTGAGGTTTGCTGTTTGGTCATGGCCGCCGTCATGTGAGTCGGTTTGATGGTTCCCTGTTCGATTTTTGTCTCGTCGGTGCAATGGACGCGATCAATGAATTCCCTGTCCCAATCGATCTCGGGATTGAAGTTGTGCCCAAAGCTGCGGTCAATAAAGACATCAATGACATTGCCATAACCCACGAAAAGGTCAAACTGGAACTTCTGAATCAGTAAGGGCAGTATGTCCTGAGCGCGGATGCCTTCAAAGCCTTCGATGGAACAGTCCCAGTTGTCGTGTTCCGGCTCAAACCGTTTTAGTTGCTGGTTGTATGTGTATCTCTCCGGGAGTTCCTTCCAAAACTCATGAACGAATGCCAGCGCCTCCGGCCAGCGCATGTGTCCATTTCTGCCGATGATGTCATCAGTTAGGAAGTAACCGTCGGGTGCAAGCGCGGAATGAGTTTTCTCAAAAAGGGTTTCTAACTCCAGGAAATGATGGAGCGATTGATTGGCCATGATCACCTGATATGTTTTCAGGGGACGCCATGAATTAACATCCTCATTGACAAACTGCATCTGAGATGCAACTCCCTTCTCCTGGGCCAGTCGCTTTCCCCTGTCCAGCATGTGGGGGTTAAGATCCATACACTCCAGGACAAACTTGTCGGCGCCTGAAACCAGCAGTCGCTCCGCAATCTCAATTTCGAACTCACAATTGCCCGCGCCAATGCTGATGACTTAGAGGAGACCGGCATGGCTGTCCCTGTAGGAACCCAGTATGTATTTAGTGAAAAACTCCTTCGGACTGCTGAATCCGAATTGCTGGTATTTTGGCACCAGATATTTGTTGGACCAATAATGAAAGATTTCAGGTAAATCGTGAACATTCTCAACGGCTCTATAGCGCTCGATCTCCTGCTTCAACTTCTCCTCATAATCGGCAGCGGGGGCATTCGCTGGAGTTCGAGTGTCATCGTATTCTTTTGGAGGGTCCCCTCGAAACCGTCTATTTGCGGCTAACAGGAACTGACTGACAATATCCCAACGTGTCATGGTGCTTATCCCGGCATCTCCTGCCTCAAATGGCGCCACAGCCAGGCAAATCACATTACTGCAACCCCGAGGAGGATTAGACCAGCACTTCTTCGCGGTCGGGATCGAAGCAGATCACGGCGAGAAAGAGCCCTGACTGTCATGGTTCCAACTCCTTGATGGCAATATTGCGGAACCGGTGATGGCCGCCGGGGTTCCATCGAGGCGTTGTGGCGTTGCTGAGATGAGCCTGCAGCGCAATCATGCCCTCAGCCGCGTTGCCGATGGAATGATTGGCAGTGTCCGTCCAATCCACGATTTGCGTTCCGTTTATCCAGACCTGAATGTGCGGGGCCTCTCCTTCAATCCGGGCCCGCAGTGTATTCCATTCTCCTCTTTTCCATGCCTTCTCCCAGCCTTTCGCCTGGCGGGCTTCTTCAAGAGTCTTGTTGACCTCTTCCAGTCCCTCTCCATAAATGCCGCCCACGCTCCCTCCCGGCAAGTAGTCGATCATTACTTGGTAAGCTTCCCCCTTTTCGGTGGAACGCAAGAAGAGACCTCCGTCACACCCCCAATCGGGATCGATTTCCAGATAGATCTCAAAATTGCGGTATTTTTTGTCGGTAAGGAGAATCCCCCCATTACCAGGCTTGTCCTGAGCAACAGTGAGAACACCATTTTCGGCTCTCCACGCGCGGGTGTTGCCGTGATGATTCTCTTGGCTGATGTGCCAGCCAGTGAGGTCCTTCCCGTTGAAGAGGAGGGCGAAACCAGCCGGGATCCCTCCTGTCTGCCCGAAAATGGCCAATGTAGGCAACATCGCTGTAAAAAGAAATGCGAGAGTCCTCATGAAGTGGATCCTCCGATTGATTTCTCCAATGAAGCAGTTCAAAATTACAGGGCTCCGATAACGTCCACCCCCACGATGAAGACGCTTGGGAGCCTGCTGGACTCGCCTGAGTTGCCGACACGGTGCAGTCCACTCTTTTCAGACCATCGGAAAAGAGACTAGTCAAAATCTGTCGGCCAGTGGGGATTCCGGTAGTGTTCAAACAGCCGGCGGATCTGACTTTCCGTGACACGGGCGACGGAGAGTTCAGGTATCTCGCCTTCCCGATAGAACTCCACCCCGTCGGTCTCCTTGCTGATTTTCGGGCCTCCTCCGGTGATTTCGCATCGGATAAACAACTTGTAGATGTGGTGGGGGTAGGGCGGCCAGTGAGGGTGCTTGCTTCGGTCATAAACGGCTAGCAACTTGACGGTTCGCGTTTCGAAGCCCGACTCTTCGAAAACCTCCCGGACTACCGCTTCACTGGGTGACTCACAGGGGTCCGCCCAACCTCCAGGCAGGGTCCAGCCACCATCCGTCAGCTCTTTAACCAGTAGCAAGGCATTGTCACGAAAGACCACTCCGCGCGTATCCACCTTGGGAGTGGCGTAGCCCACTTCGCTCGAGAGCAAGTCCAGCACTCGCTCCGGGTCAGCGTTGGACCCTTGTGCCAGCATCTCGGCCGCGATTCGACGAACGGCCGCGTAACGCTCCTCGTCAAATGGATTGTGTACAAAGGTCAGGCCGTTCTGGGCAATAGCCTGCAGGCGCTTGGCCCATTCCAGCCATTTGGGTTCAGGTTGGTTCAAGCGTTTCTCTCCATCCGGTTTGCTTGTCCAGTCCGGCAAAACGCAGCTCCAAATACCCGCGTGTTTCTGAAGATATGCCCAGGTGGATCGCAACAGCTTGGCGTCCACCCCGGCGGAAACCAAGCACCCTCAGCGCAGCGACCGCAGGGAATAGCCCGTTGGCAGCTTGTGATCCACGAAGTGGCTCACCCTCGGGCAGCTCCCCCAGCTAGATGATTCCCAGCCGGCGACCCACCTTTTCCATCACATCCAGGGCATACAGTAACTGCTCTTGGGTATGGGTGGCAGTGACGATCGTGCGGACGCGAGACTTTGCTTCAGGGACGGTGGGATAGCCGATCCCCTGGGCAAAAACACCGCCCTTGAACAATTCGTCAGAAAAGCGCATGGATAGGTCGCCTTGTCCGACAATGACCGGTGTAATGGGAGTCTCGCTTTGACCCGTGTTGAAACCCAAATTTTTCAAGCCTGCTTTGAAAAAGCGCGCATTCTCCCAAAGCCTCGCGATAAGCTGGGGTTCCTCCTGCAATACGTCGAGGGCCGCGATACAGGAGGCAGCCACGGCTGGGGGGTGAGAGGTGGAGAAGAGAATGGGTCGGGCGCGGTGATAAAGGTACTCAATCAGTCCCTTGGTCCCGCAGACGTACCCACCCAAGGATCCAATGGCCTTGGAAAGCGTTCCGACTTGGATATCGATTCGGCCATGCAACTGGAAATGGTCCACAGTTCCACGCCCGTTTCGTCCCAGGACGCCGCTAGAATGAGCATCGTCGATCATCATGATGGCGCCGTAACGCTCCGCTAGTTCGACGATCTCAGGCAGGGGAGCAATGTCACCGTCCATAGAAAACACGCCATCTGTTATGACCAGTTTCTTGCCCGGGAGCTCTTGTGTCTCTTCCAGGATTCGCTGCAAAGCATCCATGTCCTTATGGGGGAAAACCCGGATCTCCGCGCGGGAGAGCCGACATCCGTCTATGATGCTAGCATGGTTCAGTTCGTCTGAAATGATGATGTCGCCGTTCCCTAAAATGGCGGACACAGTCCCCGCGTTAGCTGTAAATCCGGACTGGAATACGACACAAGCCTCCACCTGCTTAAAGCGAGCGATCTTCTCCTCCAGTTCCATGTGAATTTCCATGGTTCCCGCAATGGTGCGGACGGCTCCCGAACCTACCCCATACCTCTCTGTTGCCGCAAGAGCCGCCTGGATGAGACGAGGGTGGGTGTTCAATCCCAGATAGTTGTTGGAGGAGAGGTTCACGACTGTCCGACCGTCGAAGATGGCCTCGGGAAGCTGCCGACCCCCGAGGATTCTCAGTTTTCGGTGGAGGTTCTTACTGTTGAGGCTATCCAGTTCCTGTTTCAGAAAGGTATCTAGCATCCTTGCCATGCCAGTTCCTCAGGGTGAAATTCGGTCTAGATGGAGATTTCGGCAAGCACGACCGGCGTGTCGAAGCCTGGGGAGGGTGCCTGAAAGTCCAATTCCGGATCCCCATCCGCTGCGTGTTCAGCGGGACTTAAATTCTTCCTGCTCGTTATAGCCCAGGCCAGGAATGGCGGTCTTGATGGTTATCTGCCCGGGTCGGTGAGCCATCGAGACTTCGATCTCCTGGTGATTGGCGTGCTCTCTTCCCAGGGCGAGCTTCTCAAAAACCCGGGTAGATATCTGCTGGGCAATCCTTCCCGAATCCTCACCATCGAAGCCACTTTTTGAAACTGTAACTCTCAGGAAATCCGCCAGGATTCTCTCAAACTCCTGAGCCAGCGGAACCGTAAGCTTGATGTCGCCAGCTTCTTTAAAGGGCACCAAATCGTCCATTGGACCATCCTTGGCTCATACTTATCTACATCTTAGCACATCCACCCGAAGCGGACTACAGGAACCTTCAGAGAGCCGGAATAACCAGGTCCCGAATGACAGGGAATGGACCAGGATGAGCAAATAGTCGCAACCCTTGACAAAGAATGTCGGTCTGTAATGAATCAACCTTTGGAGTTAATCACGTTGAGAATCCCCGAATGCAAGATACTGTTGGATGCAACGATGTTTTGGGAATTGAGGTTCCATTCTTTACCGTCAAAATCCGTCACACGCCCGCCCGCCTCCCGAACCATCAAGGACAGTCCGGCAAAGTCCCAGGCTGTAGAACTGTTGTCGATGAAGGCGTCACAGTTTCCGCCTGCGACATAACCGATGTCAGCGCCGCCGACACGGGTCAAGGCCCGGCAGCAAGGCAACAGGCTTTTCAAAATAACGGCCATCCCATCCAGGTGATTTTCGGATTTCCCATAACTGTACCCGATAAGCGCCCCTTTGAGGTCTCTCGTCTTAGACACATGGAGAGTCTTCTCTATGCGGAAGCGACGGTTATGTTGAAGACCCCCTTTTCCTCGCCACACGCTGAACACATCCCCGCTAAAGGGAGTATAGGCCAGACCGAACTCCGTCGTACCCCGAACCTGGAGGGCGATCAGGCAACTGAAAAAGGGCAATCCACGGTTGTGAAAGGTGGTGCCATCCAACGGATCGATGACCCAAAGGTAGTCCGACCTTGTCTTTTCAGTGTATTCCGGCTCTTCGAAAAGAAAACTGTGGGAAGGGAAGTCCTTCTTCAGGTGTGCCTTGATGACCCGGCAGGATTCCAAATCCGCGGTGGTAACAATATCGTTGGTCCCCTTGTACATCCGAGAGTTCGAGGTCCTCTCCCAAAAGTAGTCGTAGAGAATAGCCGCTGAGTCTCTTGCTGCCTGCAGGGCACTGCGGAATGCCCGCTTGCGGAATTCTTCTGTCAGACCTCGAACCCTAACCATGGGCCCTCCTCCTTCTTATCAGAATGCCTCCAACCCTGTAGATCAGTATGCCAAGCTCTTCACCGGGGAGCAAGAAGGTTCGTTGGATTGGTTCAATAGAGATGGGTCCAATTAACAGGGGCCCAATTGAGAAGGATCTAATTGAAAGTTGCCAGACAAGACCGCCTATGTAATTTTGGAGACAGGTTCCATAATCAATTTAATAAGAGCGAAAGCCTCAGTTGGCAGGAAACAAAAAGGCGGCGAGCCTCCAGGCTCACCGCCTTGTGGGGGACCCATCATGAGGCTTGGGTCTTAGTACATGTCACCGCCACCCGGAGGCATGGGTGGGTTCTTCTTCGTCTCCGGAATCTCCGCAACCAAGGCTTCGGTAGTCAGCAACAGACCGGCAATCGATGCAGCGTTCTGCAAGGCTGTCCGTGTCACCTTGGCTGGATCGATCACGCCCGCCTCAACCAGGTCTTCAAAATCCCCGGTTTCGGCATTCAGGCCGACGGTTTCCTTCTTCTCGGCTTTGACTTTCTCTACCACGATAGCACCCTCGATGCCGGCGTTTGTGGCGATATGACGCAACGGCTCTTCCAGTGCTTTGCAGATGATGTCAGCCCCGATCTGCTCGTCGCCCTCCAACTTCAGCTTGCTGACGGCTGAGATGGCCCGAATGTATGCCACGCCACCACCAGCTACAATGCCTTCCTCGACTGCGGCGCGGGTAGCATGCATGGCATCCTCGACCCGAGCCTTTTTCTCTTTTAATTCAGTCTCAGTAGCCGCTCCAACCTTAATGACAGCAACGCCGCCCACCAACTTGGCCAGGCGCTCCTGCAGCTTCTCACGGTCATAATCGGAAGTGGTTTCTTCGACCTGGTTGCGGAGCTGCTTTACTCGACCTTCGATGCCCTTGGCCCGTCCTCCTCCTTCCACAATCGTCGTGTTGTCTTTGTCGATGACCACGCGCTTGGCCCGGCCCAGGTCGTCCATCTTCAAGTTCTCGAGTTTGATGCCCAAATCCTCGGTAATGGCCTTGCCGCCGGTCAGGATGGCAATATCTTCCAGCATGGCCTTGCGACGATCCCCAAAGCCGGGTGCTTTGACTGCGGCAACACTCAATGTCCCGCGCAGCTTGTTGACTACCAGCGTCGCTAGTGCTTCTCCCTCAACTTCCTCTGCCACTATCAGGAGCGGCTTGCCCAGCTTCGCCACCTGCTCCAAGACGGGCAACAGGTCTTTCATGGTGCTGATCTTTTTCTCATGAATGAGGATGTAGCTGTCTTCCAGAACACATTCCATCCGGTCAGGGTCAGTAACGAAATAGGGAGAGAGGTAACCGCGATCAAATTGCATTCCCTCCACGATATCCAGGGAAGTTTCAATGGTCTTGGCTTCTTCCACGGTAATCACTCCATCTTTGCCCACTTTGTTCATGGCCTCGGCGATGATGCTGCCGATCTTGCTGTCGCCATTGGCAGAGATTGTGCCTACCTGGGCAATCATCTCGCCCTTGACCGGCTTGGAGAGTTTTTTGATCTCACCGACCACGACCTCGACAGCCTTGTCAATCCCACGCTTGAGAGCCATGGGATTGGCTCCAGCCGCAATTGTCTTCACGCCCCCGCGGAAAATGGCCTGGGCCAGTACCGTCGCGGTGGTAGTTCCGTCCCCGGCGACATCGCTGGTCTTGGAAGCCACTTCCCTGACCATCTGTGCCCCCATGTTCTCCAAAGCATCCGGCAATTCGATTTCTTTGGCCACCGTAACCCCGTCCTTGGTAATGGTGGGAGACCCGAATTTTTTTTGTAGTACTACGTTTCTTCCTTTGGGCCCGAGGGTGACTATCACTGCTTGAGCCAGTTGATTAACCCCTCTCAAAAGGGCCTGGCGGGAATCCTCGCCGCGCACAATCTGTTTTGCCATAAATCTCCTCCTCGAAATTAGTATTAGCTGTTGATACTGTGGATGCTGTGGATACTGTTCTTATTTACTTGCTTTGCCCTTACTTGCCCCTTCGGTGACAGCCAGAACATCTTCCTCCTTCAGGATCAGGTACTCTTCACCGTCAATCTTGACCTCGGACCCGGAGTACTTCCCGAATAGGATGTGATCCCCTTCCTTGACGCTCATTTCCAGGCGAGTCCCGTTCTCCAGGATCTTGCCGTTTCCAACCGCAATGACTACACCTTCCTGTGGCTTCTCCTTGGCGGTGTCAGGAATGATAATCCCGCCTTTCCCCACTCCATCTGGCTCGATGCGCTTAACCAGAATGCGGTCATGTAGTGGTCTAAGTTTCATAGTGTTTCTCCTTACATGTGAATGAGTTAATTGGACTAAGTAGCACTCATTGGAGTAGAGTGCTAATGTGACAATAGATATAACTTTCCGCGCCGAGTCTGTCAAGGAAAAAAGTGCGCACAATGTGGAACTTTGACAATCAACCACTCAAGCTTTATATAGCTAGGAGTGTTAAGGATTCTGCAGATTCAAATCACTTTGTGCCGATGCGGCAGCAGTGGGGGTCTAGTCCTACAGGCTGAGATTCTGCAGACCGACTCCTTTATATCGGAAGGGAAGGCCCCTATTTTCTGTTTCGTGAGGCCGCCGGGGGTAGGGAAGACGTCTTTGGGAAAGTCCATTGCCGACGCCCTGGGGCGGAAGTTTGTCCGTATCTCTCTGGGCGGCATCCGCGATGAGGCTGAGATCCGGGGACATCGCAGAACCTATATCGGCTCCCTACCGGGGCAGATCATTCAAGGTCTGCGGCGAGTCGGCGAGCGTAACCCGGTCTTCATGCTGGATGAGGTTGACAAAATTGGGACCGACTTCCGTGGAGACCCGGCTTCGGCGCTCCTGGAAGTCCTGGATACAGAGCAGAATCATAGCTTTAGGGGTCACTATCTCGACGTCCAGTTTGACCTTTCGCGGGCATTGTTCGTCACAACGGCCAACATACTCGATACCATCCCTGCGACTTTGTTGGACCGCATGGAAGTGATCGAGCTTCATGTCTATACGGAAGAAGAGAAAATGAAGATCGCAGAAAGATACCCTATTCCAAGACAAGCAAACGAAAACGGAGCGCTTATCGGGAAGCACCTCACTATCACTCCTGATGCGGTGCGCATGCTCATCCGAAACTACACAGGTGACGCCGGGCTCCGAAACCTGGAGCGGGAGCTTTCCCGAATCTGCCGCAAGCATGCACGCAGCCTGGTAGAAGGCAATCAATCTCAGTCCAGAATTCTGCCCGAGAACCTGCCGGAACCATCATTTGTGCCGAAGAAGGAGGAAAGGATAGCAAGCCCGCAGGGCCTAAGTCTGAACTGAGCGCTCCGGGAATGGTCTCCGATGCAGGGAAGGCAGCATTACGGCTTCCTCCTCTCCAGACTCCCGAGCACAAGCCGTTTTAGTTAACATAATATATCTTATCAGACGTTATAATAACACCGCAATAGCTGCCAATACTTCTGGCAAGAAATACATCCCTCTCCTCTAAAACCTCAGAAGTAATGTTACTCTCCGATTGCATTGGATGCCGAGGTGGCCATAGCCCCCACGTTATAACGAATTATCTGGGTTTCATCCAACCAGAAGAACCGGTTGCCTGATGCAGTTGGCCCGCTTGAAATCTGTGGCATTGCCGAGGCGGTAAACTGAACATTAGCCAAAGCTCCGGGTGTGGCTGCGAAAAGGTATCCTCCCTTAGTGCCACTACCTAAGACATTGTCGATTACGCCGTCACTAGAAAGACCCGTCAGAGTGGTAAACACCCCCTGGACAGAACGGTATAACAACTCGCCACTTCCAATGGTCCGCATCGACGCTGTGGCAGAACCTTCGTTGGCAGACTTCCGGGCCTTCAACAGGTTTGGGATGGCGACACCTGCTATGAGAAGGATGATTGCCACCACAATCAACAGTTCGGTGAGGGAGAACCCCATGCTCTGCCTTGATCCATTCCTCATGATGGTCTTCCTAAACTTGGACAACGTTCCTCCTCCGAAAGCTTTCTTAGGACTCTTAACTATGTGTTTGGCGAGAATCTCCACCCTCCGCGAGCTTCTTTGCAAGAGCTCTGCCGAATCTCCACCGAAATGCTGAGAGAATTGATGCAGATGAATAAATGCTTGAATTTTAATGAGGTTATGCAGAGCCGGAGACAACCTACTGGAAGTTCTCTCTGGCTGCATCGATCCGCTGGCTAAGGTCAAAGAACTTCAAGGGGGAGTAGCTATTTCCGAAAATCAGACAAAATGTCGTAAGATCAGAAGGTCTCTCTCTCTGGTCAGAGCCGTACA